>JBAUEV010000100.1:0-1992 GCA_049678805.1 Gammaproteobacteria bacterium | reverse complement strand
GGTTTATGCAATATGCAAATCGTTTTTGCAGTTTGCCAAATTCGCGCCGTTAATGGTAAATACAATTCACGATCAATGATATATAATGGCTTAGCAATCACCTTATCACCCAGCCGAACGTTCATTTGCGGATCATCATTCAGTATTGTACGCGCAGTTGTCAATAACGCATCGGCCTGGTGACGTAAGGTGTGCGTATACTGTTGCAATTCTGCGCCGGTAATATTCATTCGCTTACCTTTTGCTCCCGCTATTTTACCATCTAAGCTTAATGCCAACTTAGCTGTTAGCCATGGCTGCCGTGTTTGCCACCAATGCGCATAACTTTGATAAAACTCGTCTATGGAGGCGAGGGGGACATGCTTGCATGGAATACCTGCTGCTTGGAGTGCTTGCGCGCCAAGACCAGCCACTTGCGGGTTAGGATCAGTAAAACCATAATAAACCTCACGAATGCCGCGAGCAATAAGGAGTTCAGTACAAGGCGGGGTTTTTTTGCCCAGATGGCAACACGGTTCTAAAGTAACATAGAGTGTTGCACCCCGCGCCTCATCGCCTAAAGAACCCAAGGCTTCGGCCTCAGCATGTGGCTGGCCACTGGCTTTATGATAGCCGGTCGCCAACACCCGACCTTGCTTAACTACCACCGCACCCACGGCCGGATTAGGCGCACAAAAGCCTCGACGTAATTCGGCAAGTTCCAGGGCTTCAAGGAGATAATGGCTAGGCTGTTGCATTAGGGTTTAGGGTTTCAAAAACATCAACATTTGGAAAGAAGTCTATTTTACCAGCATTTTAGAAAAAATGCAGGTTATTGGATCAACGATGGGTATATATTACAATCCTTATGCTAATGAAATAAGAGAGGGAAATCATGCCAATTGATCCTGAAATCTTGCGCCGCTTGAATACTAACGATCCTGGGCTTATTTTACTCGATTTGAGTAAAAGAAACCTTACTGACATAGATGTCGTAAAAATTGTCAACGCCTTAAAGAACAATACCAAGGTTACCATGCTTAATTTGATTTGGAACAGCATTGGTCCTGAAGGAGCGAAAGCATTGGCTGAAGCTCTGCAGACCAACTTCCTGTTGACCAGTCTTAAGTTTGGGGGAAATCAAATGGGTGATGAAGGGATGCAAGTCTTAGCACAAGTTCTTGAGACCAACATGACGGTAACTGAACTTGATTTAGCGGATAACCAAATCGGCGATAAAGGAGCGCAAACTTTAGCAAAGAGTCTAAAGTTCAACCGTAAATTGACTGCTCTCAATTTGGCTTGGAACCTCATTGGCGATGAAGGGGTAGAAGCTCTTATGCAAGCTTTGCAGTGCAATACGAAGTTGACTAGACTTGATTTAACTTATAACAACATCACTGATAAAGGAGCACGATTCATAGAGGAAGCCTTAAAGACCAATACCACGCTTATCAAACTTAATTTGCAGTGGAACCCAATTGAGAATAATGATACAGAACAAAAAAACCTAAAAGAAGTTGCCCAGTTTCTCAAACGAAACAAAGAAAATTCGAGTCATAAATTCTGTACGAAAATTTTTTTTGATAAGAAACAGTATTTATTAGATTTAAAAGCAGAGGTGGTAAAGAGCGAGTGGAATAAAAAAGGAAAAAAAATTGGTTCATGGACAAAACCACCCGACGGTATTGAAAGATTACGGGAGGTTTTAAAAAATCTAATGAACGATAGTGATAATAAAGACGTGGAGCATTGTTTTAGTGAGGTTTTTAAGATAATAGAAAAAAAGTACCGAACATACTTTAAAAATGATGATTCTAAGAAATCTGTTACGGAACAAGCTATGTTTTATAAAAAAGTTTTTGAAGAGATGCAAGAAATTTCTTGTCAAAAACCAATTCTGCCTCTAACTAATGCAGAGGTAGAAAAAATGACAAAGGAAAGTGACGAAATGTTTCTATTATAAATTTCTTAGTTATTAGGTATATAAATCTGCATTACATATTTCAGACA
>JBAUEV010000099.1:0-5495 GCA_049678805.1 Gammaproteobacteria bacterium | reverse complement strand
GCACTAAATCACCAATGTAATAAATATTTTCTGCTTTCAAACAATTGGCAGCACGTACTGTCAATTCCAAATCATCCACTGGTCGCAACAACAACGGATCAATAGCTTCTTTAGGCAACTCAGATCGTTTAGATTTCTCTTCTTGACGTAGTTCGACAAACGCTGCTAATTGGTGTTGCAAAATGGTAGCAGAACGACGAATGGCTTCTTCAGGATCCAAAGTACCATTGGTTTCTAAATCAATAATTAATTTATCAAGGTCAGTACGTTTTTCAACACGGGTATTTTCTACCTGATAAGCAACACGTCGTACTGGACTGAAGGAAGCATCTAGCAATAAGTGTCCAAGAGGGCGGTTAACTTCTGGCTCAATGCGAGCTGACGCAGGCAAATAACCTCGTCCTAAAGCTACTTTTAAAGTCATTTTTAACTCAACATCTTTGGTCAAATGTGCAATGACATAGTCTGGGTTAACAATTTCAATATCATGAGTAGTTTGAATATCACCTGCTAATACCGGACCTGGACCTTTTTTCTGAAGTGTTAAAGTTGCTTCAGTACCTTTATGTAACTTAATTGCCACTCCCTTCAAGTTAAGTAGAATATCGACTACATCCTCACGCACACCCTCAATACTTCCATATCCATGAAGTACCTTTTCAATTTTAACTTCTGTAATGGCAGCGCCTGGCATAGAAGACAATAAAATACGCCGCAAAGCATTACCTAACGTAGAACCAAAACCACGCTCTAAAGGTTCTAGGATGATCTTAGAATGAGTCGGGCTTATAGATTGCACCTGGATTGTACGTGGTATCAAAAAGCTCGTATAGATATCCTGCATTAAATTCACCTCTATTTCGAATAAAGCTCAACAATCAAATTCACTTTAAATTCTGGCGGTAATTCACTCGCCTCCGGATAAGTTTTAAATACGCCTCGTTTTTCCTTGGCATCAATTTCCAACCATTCAGGTTGTTTTCTTTGTTTAGCTAGGTCTAACGCCTCAGCGATTCGCAACTGGTTTTTAGCCTTTACGCGTACCTCGATAACATCATTGGGTTTCAAGGAGCAGGAAGGAATATTAACCAACTGACCATTCAATAAGATTGTTCCATGACTTACTAATTGTCTTGCTTCAGCACGGGTTCTAGCAAAACCCAAGCGATAAACAACATTGTCTAAACGCGACTCAAGCAACTTGAGTAACTGTTCACCTGTTGCACCCTTTTTGCGCGAAGCTTCACTATAGTAACGACGAAATTGTCTTTCTAGAACACCATAATAGCCACGCAATAGTTGCTTCATACCTAACTGTATGCCGTAATCAGTTGGTCGACCACGTTTTGCGCCAAATTGGCCTGGCTTGCGATTAAGCTTGCATTTAGATTCTAACGGGCGAACACCGCTCTTTGCCCCAAGATCAAACCCCCATTGACGCGAGGGCTTACATTTTTGTTGCCTGTAATTATAATTAGCCATAATTTATCTCTCTAAACTCGACGACGCTTGGGAGGACGACACCCGTTATGGGGGATTGGCGTAACATCGGAGATATTCGTAACTCTTAGGCCAGCAGCATGCAAACCTCGAATAGCAGATTCACGCCCTGGTCCTGGGCCTCTAACGAAAACTTCTAATGTTTCCACACCAAATTCTTTTGCTAAATCGCTTACCCTTTCTGCTGCCACTTGCGCAGCAAAAGGTGTTCCTTTGCGAGAACCCTTGAAGCCGGAAGCTCCTGCCGTTGACCAAACCAACGCATTACCTTGCAGATCAGTTATTATAATGAGGGTGTTATTAAACGTGGCATTAATATGCGCTACCCCATGGGGAACTTTACGTTTAGCTTTTTTGCGGCTACGTGTTGTTGCTGATGCCGCTGATGTTTTTGCTACCATATTCAGTTTGTTCCTATGCTACATAAAATTACTTTCTAATCGGTTTACGCTTACCTTTGCGTGTACGGGCATTCGTTCGCGTGCGCTGACCATGCATGGGTAAACCACGACGATGACGCACCCCACGATAACATCCTAAATCCATAAGACGTTTGATATTCATGGCTACTTCACGACGAAGGTCCCCTTCTACGACGAATTGCCCTACCCCACCACGAATGGCATTAAGCTCAATTTCGCTCAAATCCTTAACTTTTTTAGCTGGGTTAACTCCGGAAACATTGCAAATTTGCTTAGCCCGAGTACGACCTATGCCATAAATATAAGTTAACGCGATAATAATATGTTTTTGTACGGGAATATTAATTCCGGCAACACGTGCCATTCACCTATCTCCTAATACAGTCATTTGGTAGGCCTTCCAAAAAGTTTCTAAGGATAGCTCTATAAGCTCTAAAAATCAATCTTATTTTTGAAGTCTTTTAAACTTAATTTAGCCTTGTCTTTGTTTGTGCTTTGCCGTTTTACAAAGCACTTTTACCACTCCACCACGCCTTACAAATTTGCAGTTACGGCAGAATTTTTTTACTGAAGCTCTTACTTTCATATCAAAAAAACCTCTTAAAACAGATTGCGATTATCTCAGCAATGTCATATCACGCCCTTTCAGGCGCGCTTTTTTCATAATAGATTCGTACTGATGGGACAAAAGATGCGCTTGAATTTGCGCCATAAAATCCATCAATACTACTACTACAATCAACAACGAGGTGCCTCCAAAATAAAATGGCACATGCCAAGTTATAATTAAAAATTCTGGCATCAGGGCTACCAGGGTAAGATAAAGCGCACCGACTAAGGTCAAACGCGTCATCACACCATCAATATAATGCGCTGTTTGTTCACCTGGTCGTATTCCTGGAATAAAAGCACCCGATTTTTTCAAATTTTCAGCCGTGTCCCGTGGATTAAAAACTAATGCCGTATAAAAAAAACTGAAAAATATAATGGCAATTGTAAAACACAGTAAATACAAAGGTTGTCCTGGCGACAACGCTAAAGTTACATCATTTAACCATCCCATGCCTTTAGTTTTAGAAAAAAACTGGCTTATGGTAGAAGGAAATATGATGATACTTGAGGCAAATATGGGAGGAATAACACCTGCCATATTAATTTTAAATGGCAAGTGCGTACTTTGCGCAGCGTAAATTTTACCGCCCTGCTGCCGTCTCGCATACTCCACTTTGATACGTCTTTGACCACGTTCAACAAATACCACAAAAGCCGTTACTAATATCACTAAGGCTATTAAAATGAATAACGAAATCACTTGCATTTGTCCTTCACGCACTTGGGTTAATACTTGTCCAATTGCTGATGGAAAACGCGACACAATTCCTGCAAAAATTATCAAAGATATTCCATTACCAATGCCTCGTTCGGTCATTTGTTCGCCTAACCACATTAAGAACATGGTCCCAGTAACTAATGTAACAGTGGCAACAAAATAAAACCCTATTCCCGGGGTTAATACTAATCCCTGGCTTATCAGCCATTTAGAAATGCCAACCGCTTGGAAAGTTGCTAAAATCAACGTTCCGTAACGGGTATATTGATTAATTTTACGCCGACCTGACTCACCTTCTTTCTTAAGCTGTTCTAATCGTGGCGATATCACGCTGAGCAACTGTACAATAATAGAGGCTGAAATATATGGCATTACCCCTAGCGCAAAAACAGTAAGCCTTTGTAAAGCCCCCCCTGAAAACATATTAAACAGACCAAGAATTCCATTGCCTTGATGACGAAAAAGATCAGCTAAACGTTGCGAATCAATGCCTGGAACTGGTATATGGGCACCAATCCGATAAATGACAATCCCAATTAATACAAATAACAATCGCCGTTTTAGTTCGCTTAACCCACCTTGCGATAAAGCACTGCCTGTTTTTGCTTGCGCCATTTAAACCTCAATCTTACCGCCGGCACCTTCAATGGCTGCTCGGGCACCACGAGTAACTGCAATTCCTTTAAGCATGATCGTTTGGTGAATAGGACCTATCCCTATTACTTTGACTCGTTTTACATTTTTATTAACAAGGTTAGCTGCTTTTAATGCCGCTAAATCAATCGCAGTTGTAATGTTAGCTTTAATTAATTCACTTAGACGTACTTCAGCAGTTGACAAAGCTTTTAACGAAACAAAACCAAACTTTGGTACACGTCGTTGCAATGGCATTTGCCCACCTTCAAATCCTACTTTATGATAGCCACCCGCGCGTGCACGTTGTCCTTTATGCCCCAAACCACATGTTTTACCTAACCCTGAGCCTATCCCACGCCCTACTCGTTTATAGGCTTTTTTAGCGCCACGAGCCGGTTTTAATTGATTTAGCCGCATCTAAATTTCCTCAACCTGCAAAAGGTAATTAATTTTATTAATCATGCCTCGAACGCACTCCGTATCATTCACAACGACAGAGTGATGCATACGACGTAATCCCAATCCTCTGGCACATGCTTGATGGGAGGATAGACGACCATTCATGCTGCGCCTCAAGGTAACCTTTAATTTTTTCTCTTTGTTACTGACCATAAATACTATTACCCTAAAATTTCGCCTATGCTTTTACCACGTTTTTCTGCAACGGATTCTGGCGATGACATTGCCTCTAACCCTCTAATTGTTGCTTTTACAACGTTAACAGGATTAGAAGAGCCTATACATTTAGCGAGGACATTGCGTACTCCAACCACTTCAAATACTGCGCGCATTGCTTTACTCGCAATAACACCTGTTCCTTCTGATGCGGGTCGCATGTATATTCGGCTGGCACCATGCCGTATTCTAACTTGATGCTGTAAGGTGCCATCTTTAAGTTGGACACGATACATATTACGTCTTGCATGTTCCATCGCTTTTTGGATAGCAGCCTGCACTTCAAGTGCTTTACCAGTACCATAACCTACGCGACTGATTCCATCACCTGCTACGACGAGTGCTGAAAAACGAAAAATACGACCACCTTTCACTACCTTAGCCGTGCGTCTAACAATCACAAGTTTTTCGAGTATGCCATCACTGGTAGTTTCTTTATCAAAACTTGAATTTGCCCTTGAATTTGCCATCAGTTAACCTTTTTAACAATACTATTAAAATTTAAGTCCACTTTCGCGAGCTGAATCAGCTAGCGCTTTCACTCTACCGTGATATTTGAATCCTGAACGATCAAAAGCCACTCGATCAATACCTAACTTTAGGCTTAACTCTGCGATATTTTGGCCAACCAGTTTAGCCGCTTCTGCATTGCCACTATTTTTAACTTTGCCTTTAATTGCTGCATCAAGTGTAGAAGCACATGCTAATGTTTCTGTTCCCGATGGGGCAATGATTTGTGCATAAATATGTCGCAGTGTGCGGTGCACACATAAGCGGTGCGTTGCAAGCTGCTCTATCTTAGCACGAGTGCGTTTTGCACGACGTAAGCGTGTTGTTTTCTTATCCATTACTTTTTCTTAACCTCTTTCAATACCACTACTTCAGTTGCATAGCGAACACCTTTACCTTTATAAGGTTCCGGTGGTCGAAAC
>JBAUEV010000098.1:0-3518 GCA_049678805.1 Gammaproteobacteria bacterium | reverse complement strand
CAAATATATGACGTTCTTCTTCAGTAAATGCAGTACTTTTGTTCAATTGCGGGGTGGTCAATAAAGGTTTACCGGTCAATGAAGTTTCTATCCATTTTTCACCGGTCGTTTTATCACGCACCACTTTAAAATCTAGCATGATTGCGATCCTCACAAATAGTAGGCGATCTATAAATGTAGGTGAGCAAAGCATCTCCCGCGCTGGTTGTGGGACGAACGTACCTACTGAAAAGGATGGTGCCCGGGGCCGGACTCGAACCGGCACAGGATTTAACTCCCGAGGGATTTTAAGTCCCTTGCGTCTACCTATTTCGCCACCCGGGCAGGCTGCACATGAAATACATTAATATTTGAGGCTGGGGTCGGAATCGAACCGGCGTCCACGGCTTTGCAGGCCGCTGCATAACCACTCTGCCACCCAGCCAGTAAGGTGAGTATTAGAGCGACTTTTGTAAAAAATTGCAAGCATTGACTAAGTACTGCCTCTTGCTAAGCTTGCGTTTGCCGACACGCTGTGAATACATCCTTGTACGCTCGACGATTTCATCCCTGAAATCGACGGTCGGCAAACGCAAGCTTAGTAAGAAGCAGCGGGTTGCTCGCCCCTATTTTTTCTCTGTGGTAATATGCACGAACTAAAATTACTAACTCGCAGAGGCGCATTATGGAAACGGTCTCTACTACAACAAGCGCTAACGGTTGTAAAACGTGGGAAGCTGTACTCGCCGACGAAAAACAACAACCTTATTTTCAAGCCGCACTCAACTTTGTCAAACAAGAACGTCTTGCGGGTAAAATTATTTATCCACCTCAAGCTGAAATTTTTAATGCGCTTAAATTTACACCCTTTGACCAGGTGAAAGTAGTTATTATTGGGCAAGACCCTTATCATGGGCCTAACCAAGCCCACGGTTTATGTTTTTCAGTACGTCCCGGTATCCCCTTTCCACCTTCATTAGAAAATATTTTTAAAGAGCTTCACGATGATTTGAAGGTTCCAAGTCCTAAAAATGGATGTTTAGAAAAATGGGCAAAACAAGGAGTATTACTGCTCAACGCAACCTTGACGGTAGAAGCTGGCAAACCACTTTCACATGCTAATGTAGGCTGGGAAATTTTTACTGATAAAGTAATTAAAGTATTAAACGAGCAGCGTAGCGGTTTAATATTTCTATTATGGGGTTCACAAGCGCAACGCAAAGGACAAGGAATTGATCCCACGCGACATTATATTTTAAAAGCACCACATCCATCACCGTTGTCTGCTCATCGTGGCTTTTTTGGTTGTCGCCACTTTTCTAAAACGAATGAATTATTACGAAAAATGAATAAACCAGAAATTGATTGGCAATTAGAATAGTCAAATTTTAGTTAATCCTCCCCCTTGTAGGGGGAGGAAACATGAGGACTGGGCTATTACGATCTTATTTAGTGCGTACTTTTCGATATTCGATAAGCATTTCACCGTCTGGCCCTAAAGCTTCTATTTTACCAAGAACACGTATGCCACCCGCATGCCCCATTTTTTTTAGCTTGAAGTAACCCTTTTCATCAAGCACATGGCCGCTTTCATTCATGACATAACCTCGCCCAATAAAATCCTTTTCATTAAATACTGAATGAAACTCCTCAGCAGCATTGCCCAGTTTTCTGGCAAGATGTTTAGTGTTAAAATATGCAAAAAGTTTACCGCCGTAATTATTGAATTTCTTAAAATCTTCAGGGTGCTTACTATAAGCTTCATTATATTTCTTTTTGTCCCAGTTAATAGTCCGTGGGCCTTGCAATTCTTTCTTAGGTGCAAATAAACTAAAACCTCCGAACCAACGATGCCCACCCCCTTTTGTTTTCGACTTGACTCTCTCTGGTTCTGTATTACTTTCTTCTATTAACAAAGGCGACTCTATAACAGAGGTAGGGTTTATTGTGTTTGGATTATCGCTGTTAGCAACAATTTTATGATTAAAAAGAACTCTAAGCTGGTCTAAACTCTGCTCAAATTGCTTCGAATTTATAGGATTACATCCAACCACTAAGATTTGTTGCGACTTTATTTCAGCCTGGCAATCACGCGCATTAAGATGCTCAACAAGTTGTTCTCCTTTTTCTTCATCCGCACAAAATAAACAAAACTGTATTTCTGGGAGGTCATCACGTTCAATTTCAATATGCCACCAATTACCACAATCCGAAATTTCAGCGATTTCGTTTAATTGTGTCAATTTATTAGGCAGATTTATCCGTAACTCTTCATGTTTAAGTAACCGCCTAACCAGCAGATCCTTTGCTAAATCAACTTGCTCATCAGGAACATTATTATCTTTATTTGATAAACTTCCTACTAAGATTGTGGTGCTATTACTGGCTAAAATTGCTGCTTTTAATTTTATTTGCAACACTTTGCAAATATTTTTAATTACTAACTTGCTTGATAAACTGTGTTCTTTGCCTCGAATATTAAAATGCCATTCTTTTCTATTTCGCAAAGGAAACCTTAATTTAAAGTATGTATTAGGCTGATCTATTATGCCTACTCTCTCCCAGGAAATGCTAAAATCTTCGATGATTTTTTGTAGATTATTAAAAAAATGAGTGTTTTTAACCCCTAAAATATCTTGATTGTATTTTAATTTATCAGCTAGCGTAACAAAACTGGCAAATAACGTAGCTACATTTCGCAACCCCATGCAAAATAGAAAATCATAACTGCTTGCATTGCTATTTAATACGGTTTTGATTACAGTGAAAATCGTTAGTGGATAAACAACTATTCCCGATCTAGCCAAACCTGCACTTATATTAAATATCCTACTATTAAATTTTTCTAGCTTATCAATGGAGGAACGTAATGTTGCTTCATTATCAGGGACTTCTTCAGTACCAACTAAAAGTTTCAAAATTTGTCGAGCGAAACCGACAGGAAATAAATAATCGAATAGAGGATTGAGTTTTGTGAAAGCGAATGGAGTAACGAAAGTTAGCCCCATAATATACAATCGATATTCCAACGACATTATCTCTTCTATCGGCAAAGCGGATATATCCCCTGGATATACATGTGATACTAGCAGCGGTTGGTCATTATCAATCAACCATTTTAATACAACCCAGTGCAATAAAGCTGCTAATAACCAAACAGTTTCAACATTTAGGACAGAGCCAAGATAATTTAAATAATTTATTTCAGCTAAATATTTAGCCTGCAGTTCAATCATCAGATTCTTTTGATGGTTATTTGCATTTGCAGCTTGTCGGGGAACTTGCTTGTGCTTGGATGAGTTACTTTTTTTATATTTGGGCATAATGCCTCCCTATTATTTATGATCCTTTTTGCTTATATCCATTACACCTCAAGATGTGATTTTTTACAACATCTCCCACCCTATATTACAGGGCAAACGCATTTACTCCTTTCTCCCTGCTTACGTGATTCCCCCCACTGCTTACGTGCCGCGGCTTGTCCGGCGTTGTTGCATATTTCTTATAAATAAGGTCGTTGGGTAAGAATGTCGTGTGGG
>JBAUEV010000097.1:0-4911 GCA_049678805.1 Gammaproteobacteria bacterium | reverse complement strand
TTGATGAATAAGACGGTTACGAAGCGTATAAACCGTCCTAAGTTATTAATGAATGGTGGTAACATATACCCATTACACCTCAAGATGCGATTTTTAACAACTCATCTTGCTTCGAGCTTGAAGCGTTTTTCAATCGAAAAACTTCACAATACAACAAGTATTGCTTCCGTTTTTCTCAATCAAAACGCTTCAATTTCTGGCAATCTGGGCGTTAAAATCTCGCATCTTGCTGTGTAAGGGGTATAGTCTTTCAGTTAGTCGAAAGGAGTTTAACATGCCTTATATTTTAATACTTTATTATAGCCGGTATGGAGCTACGGCGAAAATGGCAGATTATGTTGCTCGTGGGATTGAGGAAATTCAGGGAATGGAAGCACGAATTCGCACGGTTCCGCCGATATCTACCACCATCGAGGCAGTTGATAAACCAGTACCTGAATCAGGTGCGCCGTATGTGACACTCGATGATCTCAAAGGATGTGCTGGTTTGGCGTTGGGAAGCCCAACGCGTTATGGCAATATGGCAGCACCTCTTAAGCATTTTATTGATAGCACGAGCAGCTTATGGCTTATCGGTACGCTTTCAGGCAAGCCAGCAGCAGTATTTACCTCTACTGCAAGTTTGCATGGTGGTCAGGAAACAACCCTCATCAGCATGATGTTACCGCTATTGCATCATGGGTTAATAATCGTGGGTTTGCCTTATACTGAAGCTGATTTAATCAGCACACAAACCGGTGGAACTCCTTATGGAGCAAGCCATGTTGCTGGCATTAATAGCAATAATCCTATTAGCGAAGAAGAAAAGCGTTTATGTCGAGCTTTGGGTAAAAGATTAGCAGAAATTGCTATACGGTTATTGAAGTAGAGTTTAGCACCGCTTTAACAAAAGGCACGGTTAATTTTCTTTGTGCAGCTAACGAAGCTAGATCTAATTTATCTAATGCTGAAAATAAGGTACCCATATCGCGCGAATAATGCGTCAACAAAAATTGACTAATTTCTTCACTTACTATTAAACCTCGCAATTGTGCACGGCTGCGTAAAGCAGCGGCTTTTTGTTCATCGGGTAAGGAATGAATGCGAAATACGACAGCGCCAGCCAAACGCGATTGCAAATCCGGTAGTGCAAAATGAATTTGTTGCGGTGGTGCATCTGCTGCGATAATCCAACGCGTAGGGTTGCTCGATATGCGATTATACAGATGAAATAAGGCTTCTTCCCAAGCATGATTTCCTGCGATAGCTTGTACGTCATCCACACATAGCAAGGAAAAAGTTTCTAATCCTTCTAGCAAAGTGGGGGATAAAGCGGCGTTCTCTATTAAAGGTAAAAATCCTGCATGCTGTTGCTGAGCAACAGCGGTGTGGCAGCAAGCATGTAACAAATGACTACGACCAACGCCGCTTGCGCCCCAGAGGTAAACGAGGCGTTCGGAATAATTACCGCGTAGAAATTGTTCTAAATAATTCACTACCAGTTGATTATCGCCGGTATAAAAGTTGGCAAAAGTAGCATCATCCCTTAAGCGCACATTGAGCGTCAGTTGTTTATTCATTATTTTATTCCGCACCGCCAACCCATTGATAATACAAATCAGTACTGGTGTTGCTGCTTGTTTTATCAGGTAATAATGATTGCCCCTCCTGTACAACGTTATCTAATGCGGTTGCGCCGCCGTTAACAGTAACATCTAACGTTAGAGACTTGTTTGATACGTCGGTTGTTTCGACATGATTGACTGGTGCCAAACCACGAAAATACTTAACAATTCCAGCAAATTGGTCTAAACCGGACACGCCTGTAATATGTACTTTGACATGTTGGGGCGATAGAGTGCTTGCAGAATTTGCAGTAGGTTGTTTAGCAAATGTTTGCGCCACCTTGTTTAATACATTTTGTAGCACCACTTGCGGTGTGGTGCCGGCGGTATGCCATTGCCAATTCCGTTGAGGACTTATCAATATCCAATCAGCTTGCCATTGACCATCGGGGGTATTATTTACTCGGCCTAATAAAATATTTTGTACGTTGTAACGTACTGAGGCGGAGATAGCGGTTTGAGTATCCAATTGCCAAACTTGATCGGCAGTCATGTCATTCATATCCTGCAAATCCAATAATGGCAATAATACGGTCATATGATGGGACTTTGCTGCTTCGCGTAAGGCTAAAGCTACTGGGTCTTGAGCATTGGTATCGAGAATGTTATGTGCTTGTCCGGATGGCACTGCAATCCAAACGAGCAGGGGTGGATATTGCACAGCAGGTTGCGGGGCTTGGCCAGCTTTTTGAAGTAGTTGATTTACACTACGCGGGTCGAATTGCACTTTGAGTACTAGACTGCCTGGTGTATCTTGCAAGGTATCATTTTCGTAAGTATAACTTTGGATAAAGTTAGCTGCTTGCAACAATTGCTGTTGAATAAATGCGGAATTGGCGATATTAACATTACCAGTCACTTGAATCAGAACTTGGCCTAAAGCTTGGGGTAATGTTTTTTGCAAATCGGCAGCTGATTCACTTGCAATGGGTATAGCAGCTGAATAAAGTGTTTTATCCAAAGCTGCAAAAATAGATAAATTCGTGAACAACCCCCCTAATAACACAATGATCCCGAACCATTTGAATTTCATACTGACCTCATACTGATGACAAACTATTTTGCTGCTTACAACTAAGCAAACTGTCATCCTGAATAGCGTTTTTTACGACGAAGGATCTATTACGAGATCCTTCACTTTATTCAGGAGACAGCTGCTATTCTACAATCTAACGCTTTAATTGACACCCATGAACAAAAGCGAGAATTTATTCAGAGTGGCATTTCACCCTTTGCTAATGATAATCCGAGTTAATGTCTGCTGGAAGAAAGATAGTTCCCTCAGAGAATTCCCCTTCTCCCAAAAAAGCAGTTAGGCGAAAAAAATGAGTCATACCTCCTCTGCTAATTATCGCCATTCCCATTTGCACCTCTTCAAAGAAATAAAAAGCGCCCATTGCTTGATTCGACAGCATAAAGGAGCCATGAATGAAGTGCTCAGTTTTTTTTTGCACCAAAAGCAGGGAAGCAATTTCCACCGTCTCACCGTAATATTGAGAAATAGGAATTAAAAGAGTACGATAAAAATCAAGTTGTTCTTTTAAAACTTCCCCTTGATTGAAAAAATGCGGATTTTCAAGTAGATCGAAAAAGTATTCTGCGGGAATGGAAAGGTCTTGTTCTTTTTTTGTTGTTAGTTTTTTTAATTGCTCCAGAGTGGGTTTAGATTTCATAACCTACCTCTGCGAAAAACATATTCGCAATGATTAAACCGAACAGACAGTTTACCGAAAATTTGCGTTGCATCCAAATTTTTCGAGTGAATCGTTCCCTCCCCCTGCAAGGAGAAGAGCGAATTGTCCCCTTCTCCTTGGGCGTTGTTGCATATTTCTTATAAATTAAGGTCGTTAGGTAAGAATGTCGTGTGGGTGTCGTTGGAAGACCGTAAAATACAGGGATGTATTCTCCGACCCGCAGGACGCAGTTTTGTCTGAAAACGACACCCACACGACATTCCAAAAATAAGAAAATATGCAACAACGCCTTCCCCTTGCAGGGGGAGAAAACAGTCTACTTCCTACTTCTCAGTTTACAGCCAACCTATGGCTGATTTAAAATGTTTTTCTATATATACATCCAATGAGTAAACCTTTGAACGATCAATCTCCCCCTGATGCTAAATCATCACACCCGAAGCAAAGTTTAAGCTATGCGGATGCCGGTGTTGATATCTCCGCTGGCAATTTGTTGGTCGAAAAAATCAAACCGCTAGCAGCACGAACCATGCGTCCTGAAGTATTAAACGGCATCGGTGGTTTTGCTGCATTATTTGCGCTGCAACAATATCAACAACCCGTATTGGTAGCGAGTACCGACGGAGTGGGCACTAAATTGAAGTTGGCGTTAGAGCTGAAAAAACACGATACGATAGGTATTGACCTGGTCGCCATGTGTGTCAATGATATTGTTGTGCAAGGTGCTGAACCTTTGTTTTTTCTGGATTATTATGCAACTGGACGTTTAAATGTGGCGCTGGGTGAGCAAATTATTCGCGGCATTGCTGAAGGTTGCCAGCAGGCAGGTGCGGCATTGGTGGGTGGTGAAACTGCCGAAATGCCGGGCATGTATCAAGGTGAAGAATATGATCTGGCCGGTTTTTGTGTCGGGGTAGTAGAAAAATCCGCCATCATTGATGGCAGTCAAGTACGTGCAGGGGATGTATTAATCGGTTTGGCTTCATCAGGGCCACATTCTAATGGTTATTCCCTCATTCGAAAAATTTTGGCAATCACCGGTGACAATCTTAATGCTGAATTTGCCGAAAGTACCCTAGGGCAAACATTGTTAGCGCCTACACGTATTTACGTCAAATCGTTGCTAACTCTGCTGAAAACAATACCTGTGCATGCTATGGCGCATATTACTGGCGGTGGTTTTATTGAAAATATTCCGCGAGTATTGCCAGCTTATACGCAAGCAGTCATTCGTAAAGGCGCTTGGCCAATTCCAGCTATTTTTGACTGGTTACAAATTCAAGGACAAATTACTGAGCAAGAGATGTTCCGTACATTTAATTGTGGGGTGGGGATGGTGCTATGTGTTGCAGCAAGTGATGCGGCAAAAACGTTAACCATTTTACAACAAATGGATGAAACAGTTTGGCCGATTGGAGTGATTGCTAAAAGTTCTGAGGAACGCCCAAGTGTGGTGTTTGATTAAGGTGGGGATGTACTACTAAAGTATCCTCTGAACAAAACAAAAATGATTAAAAGATTTTAGAATGCCGTCAGGGTGCGGTTTTCAGACGAAACTGCATCCTGCGACCCCGTATCGAGTACGGGGCAGAATACGTCCCTGTATTCTACGG
>JBAUEV010000096.1:0-7755 GCA_049678805.1 Gammaproteobacteria bacterium | reverse complement strand
ATACAGGGATGTATTCTGCCCCGTACTCGATACGGGGTCGCAGGATGCAGTTTTGTCTGAAAACGACACCCACACGGCATTCTAAAAATAAGAAATATGCAACAACGCCGAATTATTCTACAAAGGGGAAATGAGCTATTACTTGAAAGGAGGCAGCACTACGTTTTAACAAATTTGAGGTGTATTTGATGACTGATTTATTCCATTTTGCTCCTAATGCTCTCCTGCCGATTCTTCATAATTACGGGAATATTGCTTTGTTTGCCTTATTGGCCATCGGTATTTTTGGTTTACCCATTCCTGATGAAACCATACTTGTGGTTGTCGGTTACCTTATGGCCAAGGGACATCTGCCGATCCCAAGTACTGTTTTTGCTGCAATTAGTGGTAGTATTTTTGGCATTACTATGAGTTATTGTTTTGGTTATTTTATTGGAAGAAATGCGCTTGTCCGTTATGGCCGCTTTGTGGGGATCACCCATGCCAAACTTGATCGTGCACACAATTGGTTTGAGCGATTTGGAAAGTGGCTATTATTAGTTGGTTATTACATTCCCGGAGTTCGACATTTTACCGGTCTTGTTGCTGGCGCGACGTATCTTCATTATTGGCGCTTTGCCTTATTTGCCTATACGGGCGCTCTGATTTGGGCTTCAACATTTATGACGCTGGGATATTTTTTCTTTGGACAATTACAAAAACTACATTGGATATCTTGATCCTCTCTACACGACAAAAATGATTAAAACATTTTAGAATGCCGTGGGGGTTCCCTTTTCAGACGAAACTGCATCCTGCGACCCCGTATCGAGTACGGGGCAGAATACATCCCTGTATTCTACGGTCTTCAAACGGCACCCCCGACGGCATTCTTACCCAACGATTTTACTAAGACGGAGTAGAAAAATTTTTGTTGTGTAGTAGAAGCTTCGCTCGCCTTAATTAGCAGAAGAATAATTATTAGTTGCGGATTCGGGTTTTTGAGGAATAGGCTGTTGATAGCGCACTCCTTTAGTGACAAAAATTGCGCCAACTAATGCCACAATGCCTCCCGTAATACTGAGCAATAAAGGTACTTCGCCTAACAACAACCAACCCAGCAATGTGGCAAACAGAGGCATTAAATAAAGATAACCACTTGCACTCATCGCCGGCACACGTCCCAAAATATAGCTCCATAGCGCATAAGCGATCGCCCCCGGAAAAATTCCATTATAAACGGCAGCAAATGTTGCTATTGACGGAGCATGGGGCAATTCTTTTATTAGTTGTGGCAAATCAATTAACATGAGTGCAGTGCCTGACCAGATTGCATAAGTGGTAAAGACAATCGGGCTTAATTTGTGCAGCAATGGCTTTTGTAAAATGGGGTAATAGCTGGCAATAAACAAACTTAATAACACATACCAAATGCCCGTCGTAACATGAGCACCTTGTTTTTCAGCCATAAAGATCAATGCAACACCTACCACACTAATTAATACACCTATCCAACCTTTTTTTGTAAGACGTTCATGGAGAAAAAACATCGCGAACAAGATTGAAAGCACTGGGGCTTGACTCATAATAAAGCTGGTAATTCCTGCTGAAACAGTAACCTCGCCGTAATTTAACGCAATGTTATAAACACCAATGCCGGTTATTCCTAAAAATAGAACTAATAGCCATTCAGAAATTTTGAGAGAAGGTAAGCGGGGTGATGGGGATTTAAAATATAAAAATGCCATGCAAAGCGATGCTACGAGATAGCGCAATAATGCTAAGCTACCCGGCGTATAACCTTTTAAACCAGCACGAATACCCACAAAAGCCGAAGCCCATAGCGCCATCACTAATATTAGGATTAATATGAGCCTAAGAGGAATTTTCATGAAATATTTTACCTAGTACAGCATCTAAAACTTTTAAGAAAAAGCGGAGTTGTATAGATTAGATTTCTTTACTCATTACGCGGGCTAATAATAATCCCAACTCAAATAATAAACAAATCGGCACTGCAAGCAAAATTTGAGATAAGACATCGGGTGGAGTGAACAACATACCGATTACAAATGCTCCGACAATGACATAAGGTCGTGCAGCAGCCAACTGCTTAATAGTAACCAAACCGCTGCTGGCCAATAATAGAGTAACAACAGGTACCTCAAAGGTTAAACCAAATGCCAAAAATAATTGTAAACACAAATCTAAAAATTGACTTATATCAGGTCTTATTTCAACACCGGGTGGCGTGGTATGAATTAAAAAAGTGAATAATAACGGAAAAACCACAAAATAAGTAAATGCCACTCCTGCATAAAACAATAAAGTACTTAATCCCAATAATGGCCAAAAACGCCGACGTTCGCTGCGATATAAAGCCGGCGATACAAATGACCATAGTTGATACAAAATAAACGGTATTGAAACCAACAGCGCTACAATAAAAGCTAATTTGAAAGGTACCCATAATGGGGAAGTTAATTGAATAGCGATCAATCCGTCACTGGTGGGCAACTGTTTAAGTAATGGTATGGCTAAGGTGTGATAAAGTGGGTTCGCAAAATAACAGCCGATGATCGCTAACAACACTATAATACCCAAGCAGCGTAACAAACGACTGCGCAATTCCAACCAGTAATGTAATGATTGCGGTGAAATGAGGGTAGGAGGCATAACATTTCCAGACTGTTTTAAGCTAAAACTCATTGGATTTAAGGATTATCAGAACCACCCGACCCTTTAGTTTCATTGGGTGGAGTTTGTGGATTTCCGGGAGTTGGGGCGTTACTGGCTTTTTTGGTTATTTCTAAATCGCGATACAAAGCATTCACCAGGGTATTCAGTTTGCCAAGGTCTTCAGTTTGTTGCGCTTGCACCGACATCACTTGTTGTAGCAATGCACTAATTTCAGCAATTCTTGGCACTAAGGGATCATCTTTGATACTTTCTGGCACAGAGCTACCAGGGGTAATAATGGATTTAACGCTATCAACAATTCCTTGCAGGTCAAATTTCCCAGTTAATTTAGAAAAATCGGGCATTTTAGGCATGACAACACTCCTCTTAATTGAGATGTCTAGTCAGTTTAGCACATATATTTACTATTAAGGTTTAAAATGAGGCAGGAAAGAAGCTTTTGCTTAACTTAAATCTTCCACCCAAAGGACTACCTTCGTTAAAGGCGTTGATGTTTTTCATTTTTATTTAAACCCAACCATAAATATCCTATTAAACGGCATTAAAATTTTATTGTTTGCCTGTAATGGATACGCCCTTGCGATAGCTTTGATATAAGCACTAGTAAATTGGGCTTGGTTCTCAGTATCCATTGTTGAGAAAACAGGACGTAATCCTGTTCCCTTCATCCAGTCAAAAATTTCTTGGTAATCCGCCATTTCGTGGAAATATTCCGTTTCCCAAAGTTGTAAAGAATTTGCACCGGATTTTGTCAGCAGGTCATAATACCAAAGTGGTTTATACAGCGGTTCAGTGAGTATTCCATAACGCATGTTTTTTAGAAAAGGCTGCCAAGCCACTTTACTTTGCAAAAGCTTAATGGTGAGCTGGTGTGTTGGTACGTGAAAATTATTAGGCATTTGAATCCCGAATGCTCCACCTGGATTTATAAATTGTAGGAGTTTAGGGATCAGGATTTCATGTTGGTCAAGCCACTGCAATGATGCATTGGCCAAAAGACAATCTATTTTCTCTACAGGTGAAAAGTGCGCTATATCGCCCTCAATAAAATGGATGTCAGGATAAGAAGTCTTTGCCTGTTCCAGCATATCAAGCGATGAGTCAAGCCCTATTATTTTGGCATGCGGCCACCGATCTTTTAATAAAATGGTGCTATTACCTGGTCCGCAACCAAGATCATATACCGTTTTGGGTTGGAAAGAATTGGGTATAACAGATAGTAAATCTCGGGCGGGTCGAGTTCTTAAATCAAGAAATTGACTATAAACTTTAGCATTCCAAAAGTTCGTCATGATTTTTTCCTTACCAATCTTACTTCTTCTAGGAAACTTCCACTATTGTACACGATTCTATTCCTAGGAACTGTTGACATTTGCTCCCCGCCCTATACGACTTTCTTATAAATAAGGTCGTTAGGTAAGAATGTCGCGTGGGTGTCGTTGGAAGACCGTAGAATACAGGGATGTATTCTCCGACCGCAGGATGCAGTTTTGTCCGAAAACGACACCCACACGGCATTCCAAAAATAAGAAAATATGCAACAACGCTGGACAAGTCGCGGCACGTAGGCGGTGCCGCAAAATCACCTACCGCGTAGTAGTGTCAGCGTATCAGAAAATGCAGTAATAAAATCTGGATCAGGCTGAGCATGGACTGGTAAACACCAATAACGTTCATCGGCAAAATTGCGGCATTTCACCGCATCTTTTTCGGTCATAATGATAGGATAGTTATCAGGAAACTGTAAATCTTCTGCACGATAAACATAATGGTCGGGAAATACATGCTCAATAATGCTAAAACCCAATTGACGTAAGGTAATAAAAAAACGTTCGGGATGACCAATCCCAGCAACAGCATGAATAATGCATTGTGTTGTTCGCGCAGTGTCCCAGATTTGTTTTGGGTCTAAAATGTTGTAAATAGCTCCTGAGTTTAAATTAAAACTGTATTCACCTAATTTTGGTAATCCATTAGTAATCAGAAAATCTGCTGTTTTTAAGCGTGATAATGGTTCGCGCAGTGGTCCCGCAGGCAAGCAAGCGCCATTGCCAAAACGCCGTACGCCATCAATAACAATAAGTTCTAAATCGCGAGCAAGTGCATAATGCTGCAAGCCATCATCGCTCAGTATTACATTACAATCAGTATTAGCTAATAGTGTTTCGACTGCTTGCGCACGTCGTTTGCCAATGACCATAGGGCATGTGGTTTTTTGCGCGATGAGTACCGCCTCGTCTCCTACTTGTGCTGGATTACTGGTAGATGTTACCCAACAGGGATGATGATTTTGACTGCCACCATAACCGCGGCTTACTACACCCGGTCGCAAACCACGCTGTCGCAAAAAATCGCATAACCAGATTACTAAAGGTGTTTTACCGGTACCACCCACAGTGATATTACCAACAACGATAACAGGTATTGGGAAATGCTGACTTTTTTTGAGACCAAACTGATAACACCAGCGGCGTAAAGCAATGATCGTGCGGTAACCTAAAGCAAAAGGTGTGAGACAATAACAGATACAACTTGGTTTTTGCCACCAAAACTGAGTATTAAAAAAGGAAGAAACTTTCTTCATTGGTTAAACAGCTTCAGTTGCCACAGCATCGCTAGGCATATCGCGAAATTGCATAGCATGTAGCCGTGCGTAATATCCTTGTTGTTTCAACAAGGTAGCATGATCGCCTATTTCTACAATATGGCCTTTGTCCAACACCAAAATACGATCAGCTTTTTCGATAGTAGATAAACGATGGGCAATTACTAATGTCGTGCGTTGTCGTATTAAAATTTCCAAGGCTTTTTGAATATGCCGTTCGGATTCTGTATCCAATGCTGAGGTGGCTTCATCCAAAATTAAAATGGGCGCGTTTTTTAAAATAGCTCGCGCAATCGCAATACGTTGTCGCTGGCCACCTGACAGACGCATACCATTTTCGCCAACTAAAGTGTTAATTCCTTCAGGCAAATGCTGCACAAACTCTATGGCTTGTGCCATTTCAGCTGCGGCTATTATTTCTGCCTCATTCACATTCCCTAAACGACCATACGCGATGTTATGAGCGATGGTATCGTTAAACAGCGTTACATGTTGTGAAACCAGTGCAAATTGATTACGTAAATCGGCCAAACGGTACTGCCGTATATCTATACCATCAATCAAAATTTGTCCTGCTGATACCTCGTAAAATCGCTGTAATAAGCTCGCCAACGTTGATTTACCGCTCCCAGACCGACCGACTAAAGCAATTGTTTCGCCGGGTTGAATAGTAAAAGTAACATCTTCCAACACATTTTTGGGATTGCTTGCATAATGAAAAGTTACTTGTTGGTATTCGATACGTCCCTGGCAACGTGTCAGTGGCAAGGTACCCGAGTCTGGTTCTGGTGGTTGATCTAATAAATTGAATACACTTTGTGCACCTGCAATCCCTTTTTGAATCCGGCTATTCACTTGCGTTAGACGGCGAATCGGACGAAGTAAGGCAAAAACAGCGGTAATCATCGCCGCAAAACTTCCTGCTGAAATTTGCCAAGTTGAAGATGTGGCCATATACAATAATGCCGCGATTAATGCAGATGCGACAAGTTGAACGCTGGAAGAGCCTAACGAATCGGTAACAATGATTTTTAATTCCCGTTGTCGATTAGTGTTGGTGGCGCGAACAAATTTCCGTCGCTCATACTCTTCACCACCATGAGTACGAATAACGCGATAACCTTCAATCGCTTCTTCTGCAACATGTGTTGCTTCAGCCATACTTTGTTGCACGCGGGTGCTTAAAGAACGCATGCGACGACTGTTATAGCGCACAATAATTGAAATAACGGGTGCAATGGTTAGGAATAACAGCGTTAACCGCCAACTGATAAGAAACATCACGGTAACTAATCCTAGGGTTAGAAAGCCATCTTGGATAGTCATCAATAAGGCATCGGTGGTTGCGCCGGCGACTTGTTCAACGTTATAAATCAAGGCCGACAACAATTGGCCTGAGGAATGCTTATCGTAAAACGTAGCTGGTAGGCGAAGTAAGTGAGTAAAAATCGCTTGACGAAAATTAGTAACCAGGTTGCGGCCTACACGTGAGATAAAATAGTCTGACAAAAATCCTGCTGAGCCACGCACCAGGAAAATAACAATGATACCTACTGGCAGCCAGCGGATAAACGCCTCATTGCGTGCAATAAAGCCCTCATTAATAATCGGTTTAATCATCCAGGCCAAGGTGGAATCCACGGCAGAACCCATAATGGTGCCGAGCACCCCGATTAGAAAAATTCCCCAATAAGGCGCGGTAGACTGTAAAAGGCGTTTATAAACTGCGAAACCGGACATAATACTCTAACGTAGCTGCAAAAAGGGGTATTTTAACACCGAATGGGGGGAAATGCTCATACGAAAACCGCTCTGTGCGTGTGCCAGGACCCTGGCAATCTGGGCGTTATAATCTCGCACCTTAAGGTGTAATGGGTATAGATGTCGTTGGTGATGTAGGGGGTGTTGTATTACTCGATAATAAATGATTGATTGAGCCAGCAAATAAAGTTCGAGGATTATTAGCGAAGCTAAGGGGCGGAGTTGCTATTTGTTGAGCGAGTTGCCGGTTGCGCTGTAAATAACTGTTAATGTCCTCGAGAAAAGAGGGAGAGGCATCGTCAGCTTCCATGGAGAGTGTTGTGAGTGTATGGTTGTATGTGAATGCATCAATTAAATATTTCGCACTTTCGTCACTGATTTTATTATAGCTAATGTCAAGGTTCGTGAGGGTGCGGTTGTGTGCCAGTGCATTAAATATATATTTCATACCCTCGTCATCGATTTTATTATAACTAATGTCAAGAGTCGTCAGGCTGATGTTTTCTTTGAGCATGTCGCTTAAATCTTTCACACCCTCGACGGTGAAGTCGTTAAGTTGAAGGTAAAGAGTCGTGAGGTAGGGGTGCTTTTTGAGCATGTTGCTTAAAAATTTTATCCCTGCGTCGCCAATGTTGTTATAGCTAATATCAAGAGTCGCGAGAGTAAGGTTCTCTTCGAGCGTGTTGCTTAAATTTTTTGCACCCTCAGCG
>JBAUEV010000095.1:0-2517 GCA_049678805.1 Gammaproteobacteria bacterium | reverse complement strand
GTGGAAACAAGGAGTGGTGAATAAATTAACTGGCGGCTTAAAGATGTTAGCCAAACAACGCAAAGTCGAAGTAGTAACGGGTGTTGGTAAGTTTATTTCGCCACAACAAATTGAAGTAACCACCGCTCAAGGCAAACAAGTGATTGAATTTCAACAAGCCATTATTGCAGCAGGCTCACGTCCAGTGAAATTGCCATTTATACCGGAAGATCCACGCATTATGGATTCAACGGGTGCTTTAGAATTACCACAAACGAACGGCAGTTTGTTGGTAATTGGGGGTGGTATTATCGGTTTAGAAATGGCAACGGTATATCACGCCTTAGGTACCAAAATCACTGTTGTTGAATTAATGGATCAATTAATGCCGGGCGCCGATCGCGATATGGTTGCGCCGCTTGGGAAACGGTTAGAAAAGCGTTACGAAAAAATTATGCTGAAAACTAAAGTAACCCAAGTTGAAGCGAAAAAAGACGGTTTATGGGTTACCTTTGCCGGCGATCAAGCGCCCGATAAACCTCAAAGATTTGATCGTATTTTAGTGGCGGTGGGGCGAAAGCCGAATAGTGATTTAATTGATGCCGCAAAAGCAGGCGTGCAAGTCAATGATAAAGGCTTTATTCCAGTTGATAAACAACAACGAACTAATGTGCCACACATTTATGGTATTGGGGATATTGTCGGCATCCCGATGCTGGCACATAAAGCGATTCCTGAAGGACGGTTAGCAGCTGAAGTGATTGTCGGCAAAAAACATTATTTTGATCCTAAATCTATTGCTTCCGTGGCATATACTGATCCTGAAGTGGCTTGGACAGGTCTTACCGAAAACGAAGCCAAAGCGAAAGGCATTGCCTATGGTAAAGGCGTATTTCCCTGGGCGGCGAGTGGCCGTTCATTGAGCATGGGTCGCGATGAAGGTTTAACTAAACTCCTGTTTGACGAAAAAACGCATCGTATTATTGGTGCCGCCATAACGGGTCCCAGCGCTGGCGAGCTTATCAGCGAATTAGCATTGGCTATCGAAATGGGCTGCGATGCTGAAGATATTGCTTTAACTATTCACCCACATCCAACGCTGTCAGAAACCATTATGATGGCAGCAGAAATATTTGAGGGAACTATTACGGATTTGTATTTCCCTAAGAAAGAAAATAAAACGGAGAAAGTTTAAAAATCAAATATGAGTTAGGTTATTGCTCCCGTTTTTGCACAACACCAAACGTCAATTTTTTTAACACCCTGGCGGCGCAGTTGCAGGCTTAATTCCTGCACTGTGCTGCCAGTGGTGATGACGTCATCCAATATTGCCACATGTTCAAAATGGAAGTTTTTTTGAACCTGAAAAGCATTTTTAACATTTTTACGGCGTTGTTTGGCCGGTAATTCGAGTTGTGCTGGCGTGGCGCGAATACGCTGGCAGTCATGTAAAGAAATTGGAATACCCCACAATTTGGCAATGGGGCGAGCTAATTCCACTGCTTGATTAAAGCCTCGTTCACGCAATCGGGTCTTATGTAAAGGCATGGGAATAATCATTTGTGGCCGATTGCTGGGCTGATAATGTTGATTAAGACTTTGGAGCAATAACTCGCTTAGCAAGCGGGCATAAACCAATTGACTATGAAATTTCAAGCCACCGATTAAATAATCCACTGGTTTTTGATAAATGAACGTAGCAATAGTGTTGTCATACGGCGGTGGATCTTTCAAACAGGTACCACAAAGTTGCACATCTGTTTGATAAGCAGAATAGGGTTGTGCACATCGCGGGCAGGCGTGTTCTAACCACGGCAATTCTTTGCTGCAATCTTTGCATAAATCCAGTTTCTCATGTCCAGGCGCACCGCAAAACACACACGTATAGGGTAATAACCACTCTAAAATATAACGGATGGGATTATACATATTGTGCTATCTCTCACTCTAAAACTTTTTAATAATTTTTGTCGTGTAGGGGATATATTTTATGTTGACTAAACTAAATAGAAATGACAATATAAAATTATGAAACATTCGCGTATACATTTAATTACAACAACCATTACCTGGCTTCAGGTGGTGGGCCTGTATACGTAAGTATAAGAATCAGGAAAAAAGCCCGCCACCGCAAGGTCGCGGGCTTTTTTACTTTTAGGGTTTAATAAAACGAGGGAATGACAATGCACGTACTAAAATTTGGCGGTACATCTTTGGGTAATGCAGAATGTATTACGAATGTATTTAACATCCTATTAGGCCGTAGCCAAAAAACCCGAGTAGGGGTAGTGGTGTCTGCCATAGGAGGTATTACTGATTACCTTGCCAATAGCATTCAGGATGCGATAAAAGGTATCAACGTACTCGAATTAATAATGCCTTTTCGGATTAAACATGAGGGAATTATCAATGCCCTTTTCGAACAAAAAAAATTCCTACTCGATAGTTTGCAGCGGTATTTAGATGCAACGTGCAGTGAATACGACTCGCTATTGCGTGGTGCCCAACTCATTAAAGAATGCCCTGATAGTGTTTATG
>JBAUEV010000094.1:0-12144 GCA_049678805.1 Gammaproteobacteria bacterium | reverse complement strand
ACCACGGCCCAATGGGCTATAAGGAACAAAACCAATTCCTAATTCGCGACACGTTGCTAAAATATCTTTTTCCGGTTTTCTTTGCCACAAAGAATATTCTGATTGCAAAGCAGTGATAGGATGAATTTTCGCTGCAAGCCGCAATGTTTGGCTCGTTACTTCTGATAAACCAATATGCCGCACTTTGCCTGCTTTCACCAAATCTGCTAATGCTGCAACAGATTCTTCAATGGGCACATCATGACTAGCACGATGAAGATAATAGAGATCAATTGTATCGGTGCCTAGTCGTTTTAAGCTGGCCTCACATGCTTTTTTAATGTGGGCTGGTGAGGCATTAATTTGATACTGATTATCCAGTCGAACGAAACCACACTTGGTTGCTAATATCACTTTTTCTCGGTATCCATTATCTAAAGCCTTACGGATTAACTCTTCATTATGGCCATCCCCGTAAAGGTCAGCGGTGTCAATGAAAGTGATACCGTTATCAATAGCATATTGAATGGTCTTAATTGACTCATTATCATCCGCTTTCCCGTATGCCATAGACATACCCATACATCCTAATCCCAGCGCGGATACTTCTAATTTTAGCTTACCCAACTTACGTTTTATCATAGTAGTACACCATTGATTTAATTAATATTCTATAACATGTTTTATAAATTAAGCGATTGTTTTTATTGGTAGGCACGAGTGGGATCGAACCACCGACCACCACCATGTCAAGGTGATGCTCTACCACTGAGCTACGTGCCTATAAATGGAGAATTGGCAATTTTTATATCACAACTGACAGATTACTCGCAACATTCTCGAAAATAACCAGCTTACCGTTACGGAAAATCTCCTACAAAATAGTCGGGATTTTTGGTATTTACACAAGGATAGGAAGTATTTTATCATACGATTAACATAATTATTCTAGCCAACACATCATGAGTAAATTAGGCTTTTTTGACTCACATATCCCTGTTAGTGATCTGCCGAAGGAAGTTCAAGTGAGCATTATGAATTGTATAGAAAAGCGAGATTTTCTAGAGGCTAAACGCATTCGCGATCAGTGGGAACAAAAAACACCCTCAGAAAGATCCCCTGAGCCAATCCCCCCAGCTCCCGCAGCTTAAACTGAATATTTAACCGCACTTTTTGCTTTTCAAATTGTGTTCTACCTTCAAAATCATTACGATAGTCATCCACCCAACTTAATTTTGTGGAGATTCCATTTATGCTCAACTGGAAAAGGGCTTTGTGCCTTATATTTACTGGATTATGCTTGCTAGCCATAACTGCTTGTAGCCAAAATAAAACCGAAGCCGCCAATCAAATTCGCGTCGGCACCATTGCCGGTCCAGAAACTGAATTGATGGAGATCGCCAAGCAAGTAGCAGCGCAAAAATACAATTTAAATATTAAAATTGTCCAATTTGAAGATTACACCATGCCAAATGAAGCATTGGCGGATGGTAGCATTGATGCCAATGCATTCCAACATTTACCTTACTTGCAAGCGGCAATGAAAGCCAAAGGGTATAAATTGACTGTCGCTGGTAAAACCTTTATCTACCCAATGGGCATTTATTCGAAGAGAATTACCAATCTTGCACAATTACGTGATGGTGCTACAGTTGCCATTCCCAATGATCCTAGCAATGAAGCACGCGCCTTGTTGCTTTTGCAAAGTGCTAAACTTATCACACTTAAGCCAAATACTGATATTTCGGCAACTATAACCGACATCCAGCGCAATCCCAAACATTTAGTCATTAAGGAGATTGATGCTGCGCAATTGCCAAGAGTATTGCCAGATGTAGATCTTGCTACTATCAATACCAATTATGCGATGGTAGCCAATCTACTTCCAACTCGTGATGCTTTGTTTATTGAAAACCCAGATTCCCCTTACGCTAATTTGATAGTTGTTCGTGCGGGTGACGAAAATAAACCCCAATTCCAAAAATTAGTAGCCGCAATTCATTCGCCAGAAGTTTTACAAAAAGCACAAAAATTGTTTCAAGGCCAAGCCATTCCAGCTTGGGATACTAAAGATTCTGCCTCAAAACAAGCAGCCGCATAAACATTTTGACTTCACGGAATTAACTGATGAATGGAAACTTGATTTTAGTGTCTGCCTGCAGCGTTTTGCTGATAATAGCTATTTTGATACTGTTTCAGCAATTTCGCCTGCGGCACGCGCTTAATCAGCTTGGGCATCGTTATGCCCAACCCTTAGAACAATTAACCATTCGCCTTGATGAACGTGATCGTAACAGTGTGGAATTACATGACAATGTTTTGCGCTTATTGAAAGAACAACAACAAGAGCAGCATCAACAGCGTGTTCGCTTTGATGAACACCAATTGCAGAATTGGCGGTTATTGCAAGATTCTCTGCAACAAGGTATGCAACTATTACGCCAACAAATCACTGAGACGTTAAATCATAATAGCGAAATCCTTGGCAGGCGGGTGGACAAATTAACCCAAGAAACTGAAGTAAAACTCCGTGAAATAAGTGGTCAAGTGGAAAAACGCTTATCTGATGGTTTTGAAAAAACCACCACGATTTTCAGCAATGTTATCAGTCGCTTGCATCTAATTGACCAAGCGCAAAAGAAAATTACTGAGCTTTCCAATAATGTAGTTAGCTTACAAGAAATTTTAACTGACAAACGTTCACGTGGCGCCTTCGGCGAAGTGCAATTAAATGGGTTGATTCGTAACATTTTACCGGAAGCTAACTTTGCTCTGCAGCATAAATTTTCCAATGATAAGATTGCTGATTGCCTATTATTTTTACCAGAACCTACTGGCAATATTGCTATTGATGCTAAATTCCCCTTGGAAAATTTTAGTCGCATGATGAATCCTCATGCAGCAGAAGCCGAGCGAAAAACAGCACGCCAACAATTTGGCAGGGATATTCGTGAGCATATTGCTGTTATTGCTGAAAAATATATCATTCCGGGTGAAACCGCCGATGGGGCCATGATGTTTATTCCAGCAGAAGCTATTTTTGCTGAAATTCACGGACATTTTCCCGAGTTAGTGGATTTTGCCCAACGTGCTCGAGTATGGATGGTATCACCCACTACCATGATGGCCATTTTGACCACAGCCCGTGCGGTGCTTAAGGATGCCGCTACGCGTAAGGAAATGCACGTTATTCAGCAGCATTTGATTGGACTCAGCAAAGATTTTGAACGGTTTCACGAGCGTATGGAAGCGTTAGCTAAGCACATGCAGCAAGCTCATAAAGATACTCAAGAAATACAAACTTCTTCCCGTAAAATTACTGCAAAATTTAATAAAATTAAAGAGGTGGATTTTGCTTTATCTGATTTGCCATTAGAAAAGCTAACCGAGACTCGTCATTGCGAGGAGCGTTAGCGACGCGGCAATCCAGATTAGATCCATCATTGCGAAGAGAGTAAAGCGACTGATGTAATCCAGAAACAGATGACGGAGATAACGTTTGACTATGTCGTTTCAGCAGTGGCGAAATAAGTTTCACTCAGCAATCCTTGGCTGACCCATTTTTGCAACGTAGTGCTGGCAAAAGCAGGTATCTCTTCTTCAGCAAAATACTCAGCCAAAACTTCACATAACTCAACAAAGGTTTTACCCTGCTGAATAGCAAGATAAAACGTGTATTCAGCTTCGCTTAACTCCATAAAATAGGATCGCTGCTGGTAGCGCCAAACCAGACAATATTGCGGTTTTTTTTGATAATGCCAGCGTGGTTTCGGGTTGTTTTGGTTTACAGCACGCCATACTTCGGTAACATTATAAAAATAGGGTAGTGCAACAATGGAGGGGTGGAGTCTTAAGCGCATTTCTACCCAAGATTCAGGAGGTATTTTTGCTAATTCAGCAAAAATAAGATGAGGTCCATCAAGTGCATCAATGGCTTGCGATAATGCCCATTCTAAGGTTGCCATTTCAGCATGTGCAGGTACAGCAGTTTTCTGATTAGCCAAAAATTCCGAGAAGTGGCAGCCAAACAATCGAATTGAAAAGCTATGCGAGGGATACTGACTCACATAAGCATGGCCAAGTTTTTCAAAACGTTTAATCCCAAGTATTTTTTTTAGAACCGGATAATCCAAACCTAAAATTTCTACCAGCCGTGCATAATAAGCATTGCGGTAAATATCTAAGCGTCCCCATACTGTAATTTCATCGGAGGGAGCTGTTATAATATGAGTCTCAATATCCTGATAACCTTCCATCAAATAAGCTTGGAAAAGATTTTGTAACGCTGTCAATGAGGTACTCATTTCCCTTCCTGTACTTTTTGTGCTATGCGACGCGCGTGGTCGAGTTCAGTAACTAACTCTGCCAAGGGAGGAATATGATCGTCGCGTTCAATCAACGTGGAAACTTTACCAAAACGTTTCAGAGCAGCCTCATATAATGCCCATACGTGAGGAATAATATCGTGATCGTGCGTGTCAATAATGTGCGTCTCATTGTTTTCATGACCCGCCAAATGAAACTGTTGAACACGCGATACAGGGATACCATTCAAATAATCTTGCGGATCAAATCCATGGTTAAATCCACTCACATACACATTGTTAACGTCTAACAAAATGTGACAATCCGCTTGCTCAGCCACAGTTGCTAGAAAATCCCATTCAGTAAACTCCGAACTTTTAAAAGTAACATAACTGGACACATTCTCCAGTAGGATTCTCCGCTCGAGCACTTCTTGAACTTGTTTTACACGTTGAACAATGTGGTTCAATGCTTCTTCGGTATAAGGCAGCGGCAGCAAATCGTGAATATTCACGCCGTTAGTGCCCGTCCAACACAAATGGTCGGATACCCAGGCGGGTTGCAAATGCTTAGCAAGTTGTTTAACCCGATTAAGATAATTCATATCCAATGGATCAGCACTACCTATGGATAATGACACTCCGTGCATAACCACTGGGTAATGCTCACGTATCAAGTTAAGGTAATGCAGGGTATTACCTCCAGCAACAAGGTAATCTTCAGTGATAATTTCAAACCAATCAACGGGTGGACGACGAGTGATGATGTCTTGGTAATGCTGATGACGCAACCCTAAACCAAAGCCGAGATAACTAAAAGGTGGCATACAAAAAATTCCACGATTCATAAGCGAGGGTGTCTTGAAATTCGCCAGGTAGCATTTCAAGGCGCCCTACTAAATACAAAAGAGCTGAGTACAGGGATATAATACTCAACTCTTTTGATAAAGCCATTCTGGAAATATTCAGCCTTACTGAGCCTGAAGATTTTTGTGTTTATAGCTTTTGCCTTTGCAAGAAGTCATACCTTTGCACTGAGCCGTCATACCCTTACAAGTAGCTTGTACTACTGGGCAAGCAGTAGCAGGAGTAGCTGGGGTAGCGCAACCGGTCAAGGCAACACCTGAAACACCTGCCGCGAAGGCGATAGCAGCGGACATACTAACAACTTTCAAATTCATAATGAAGCTCCCTCTTGATGAAGGTTGAGTTAAAAATTTCCTAACCGCTAGCAAATAGCGATTAGGTAGAAAAAACATCATAATACAAACATTACCAGCCTATCTTAAAAACAGTGGTGCAAAAAAGCAAATGTTCTTTCTAAGCCAATAATCTGCCGTTTTCTATTTAGACTTATCTGCATGAGAAAAGCAAGCCCTTTGTATAAAAAAATGAGGGTGAGTTAAGTTAACTCAAACAACCTTTTCCACATGTAGTTGTAGGACTTTCCCAATATACCAGGCTGCTAATGCTTCGCTAAAGGCACGTGGATTGGATTCTTGTACCAAATGCAGCCCCTCCCCTAAATCAACTAATGTTAGATTGGATAAGTGTTTTTGGCACCACTCAATCGTTTCTACGGTGGTAATAAACCCGGGAATGGTATACATCAATAATTTGGGTAATGATGATTTTTGTAAGTCATGTGAATAATGGGAAATTCGTTTTATTATTTCTGAATTGCTTTTATTAACAAAAGGCAGGTCTTGAATATATTGCCAAAGCAGTTGCCGGCTTTCAGGTGTGGTAAAGGGTTGACGGTAGTTTTCCAATTCAGTAGCAGTCAATTCTCGCAAACAAGCACGCTGGAGAAGCTTATTAACAAGATAATTATCTTCTATTACAGCCTTATAGCTAACTTTAGGATTACGGAGCAAGGTAACCAATTGCTGAACGGGCAGCGACAGCATATTCCAATCCGTAACAACATGGATGTGCGGTTCATAAAACGCCAATCCCTGGATGTTTTTTTCATTGCGCATGGCATAATCAAAACCTATCATTGCTCCCCAACCGTGCATGACCAAGGTGATACGCTGCAAATTAAGCGCCGCAATAAACGCTTCAACATATTCGATATGATCGAACAGACGATAAGGAATATCTGGCTTATCAGATTTGCCCATGCCAATCAAATCAGGCGCTATGCAACGTCCATGACGACCTAAAGTTGGGATAATATTGCGCCATAAATAACTGGATGTCGGCATGCCATGTAAAAATAGGATAGTATTGCCTTCACCTTGTTCAATGTAATGCATTTTTGCACCGCGCACCTCAACAAATTTAGAGGTAAAAGGTAAATCGGCAGAGATAGGATAAGCGTCCATGAATATTCCTCAATTGGTACCCAAATATTTTATATAAATTTACTACTACAAGCATTAAACAGGTTAGTTTTCTTCCATTACCGTGTGCACATTATGATGCAGCGAACATTCAGCTAAATCAAATAATTCTCTTCCTGCCACTGATAACATTGCTGACTCAATAGTAGTATGGCTGCGTAAATCAGCCAATATTCGACGCCAACGTTCTACGGCAGAAGCATGTTTTTCGAGCCAATTATTAATCCGCCCAATAACGCCTTTCGCTTTAAATTTATATTTATGCTTCAAAACGCTGGTAATGAGCGCCCGTTGCTGATAATCCAAATCATCTTTAAATGAAGCTCTCGCAAGCACTGACCAATGATCGTCCACTGGATAAGCATTAATCATCTCGCGGAACCATCCCAATTCAAGTTGAGAAGTTAAGGTGAAATAAATGATGGCAACCTCATCAATATTAGCATTATTTTGCATTGCAGCCTGAATGATGTTCAATGCAGCATAAATATATCGTGTAGCAGTGATACGAGTTGCAATATCGAGAGGTACGTTGGCTGCTACTAACTCTTGAATTTTGTTTTCATGATTTTCTTTTTCTTCACCTGAAAGCAGGATGGGTAATTGTTGATATACTTTTTCCACATAACCAGAAAAATGTTTTGCTTCTTCAGCGATGTTAAAACCGGGTTGGCGGTTACGCAAAAACCAACGCGTACCACGCCGTATCAAACGGATTACCATCAGCATCATACGATATTGTACGTCGGGGTTTACTTTATTATCCAATGATTCAATATCTGCCCAGAGCTGATTCATCGAGAAAATTTTACATATACACGCATAGGCGCGCACAATGTTAACGGTTGATGCTCCTGTTTCATCTTGCATTTGATAGGCAAAGGTGATGCCCATATCAGTTACTAAATCATTACACAATTGTGTGGCAATGATTTCAGGTTGCAACTGATGGCGCTTGAATATTGTTTCAGGAAAACGCTGAATCAATGTTTTTGGAAATGCTAATTCCATGTAATGCGTTAATGATGGATCTTCGACTAAATCGGTATGAAGAATTTCTTCTTTAAGAATAATTTTGCTATAAGCCAACAATACGGCGATTTCAGGGCGGGTTAATCCTTTGCCAGCCAGTTTGCGTTCTGACAAAACCTTGTTATCTGGCAAAAATTCTAATTGGCGATTTAATTTGCCAGCTTGTTCCTGAGCTTCAATAAAACGGCCATATAAATTCAAATATTCTAGGGATTGATTTGTCGCCAGAGTAATCGTGCGCACTTGACGATAATTATTATGTAGCACCAACTGCGCTACTTCATCAGTCATTTGTGCTAACAAAGTGTTGCGTTGTTTACTCGTCATATCGCCGCTGGCGATCACTTCATTCAATAAAATTTTTATATTTACTTCATGGTCGGAACAATCCACGCCACCCGAATTATCAATAAAATCAGTATTAATTTTGCCATCAAGAAATGCATATTCAATACGTCCCAATTGCGTCAAGCCTAAATTACCGCCTTCAGCCACTACTCGACAACGTAATTCATCCCCATTAATGCGCAACATATCGTTAGCTCGATCTCCCACATCATTATTCGATTCAACGGAGGCTTTGACATAAGTACCAATACCACCATTCCATAATAAATCTACGGGTGCTTTCAATATTGCCCGGATAAGTTCGCTGGGTGTTACAACTTCTTTTTTAATTTCCAACAATTCTTTTATTTCGGGTGAAGGTTTAATGGCTTTAGAGGAACGTAAATAAACTCCGCCACCCTTGGAAATAAGGCTTTTATCGTAATCATCCCAAGTAGAGCGCGGCAAATTAAATAACCGTAAGCGTTCTTGATAACTGGTTTTTGGGTCAGGATGGGGGTCTAAAAAAATGTGTATGTGATTAAATGCAGCCACTAATTTGAAATGCTCAGACAATAACATACCATTGCCAAATACATCACCACTCATATCACCAATACCAACTACAGTAAGATCAGCGGTTTGTGCATCAACGCCCAATTCTTGAAAATGGCGTTTTACTGACTCCCACACCCCTCGCGAAGTAATAGCCATTTTTTTGTGGTCATAACCCGTCGAACCACCCGAAGCAAATGCGTCACCTAACCAAAAGTTATAGTCTTTGGCAATCTGATTAGCAATGTCAGAAAAAGAGGCGGTACCTTTATCAGCCGCAACCACGAGATAAGGATCATCTCCATCGTAAATCACAGTATCCTTGGGATGCACTACCTCACTAGCGACCAAATTATCAGTAATATCTAATAACCCGTTGATAAAGCCTTTATAACAAGTGATAGCTTCTTGAAGTATGGCTTCGCGACTTGCATCGTTGGGCAAACCCTTAGGTACAAACCCCCCTTTTGCACCAGCCGGCACAATAATCGCATTTTTGACTTGCTGCGCTTTCATTAAACCGAGAACTTCTGTACGAAAATCTTCGCGACGATCTGACCAACGAATTCCACCACGCGCCACTTTGCCAGCTCGCAAATGTTCACCTTCAAAACGCGGTGAATAAACAAAAATTTCAAACATTGGTAAGGGCAATGGCAATTCGGGAATCTTAGTAGGGTCTAATTTAAATGAGAGATATGCCAGTGGATTACCTTCGGCATCCATTTGGAAATAATTAGTACGTAATGTGGCACGCATGAGTTCCATATAGCGACGCAAAATCCGATCTTCATCCAAGTTAGCCACTGAATCTAACGCTTTAACAATCTCTTCTTCTAAACTCAATATTTGTCTTTCATCACCGTTAGCCATGTTAGGATTAAAACGCAAATGAAACAGCTGCATCAGTAACTTGGCAATCATGGGGTTAGCTGCCAATGCTTCTTCAATATATTGCTGACTTAAAGTAAAACCCGTTTGTCGTAAATATTTGGCATAAGCACGAAAAACGGTAATTTCTCGCCAACTGAGTTGAGCGCGTAACACCAGGCGATTAAAACTATCATTTTCTGCTTCCCCGCGCCAAACTCGGTGAAATACTTCTTGGAAAAGTTCTTTGCTTGCCTCTACGTCCAACGGATCAGGATAAGAATAAACCATATTGAAATCATTGATCCAAACTGTGGCGCCATCCCTGAACATAATTTCATATGGCTGCTCACCCAAAACACGCAAACCCATGTTTTCCAACATCGGTAACGCATCCGAGAGTGGAATCGGTTGATGGGGACGAAAGAGCTTAAAATGTAAAACCGAAGGTTGTGCACCCAATGGACGATAAAAACTCATTTCTAAATTGTGTAAGGGGGTCAATTTTTCGATATGTTCAATATCGTAAATGGCTAAGCGCGGAGCAAAAGTTTCGCGATAACCCGCTGAAAATGCCGGTAAATACCGGTTTGCTAGTTCATTGCCTTTTTCTTCACCAAAATAGTCTAAAATATTTCCGCGCAAATCATCTTTCCAAGAACGAGCAGCCTCGATAATTTTTTCTTCAATTTTTTTTTCGTCATAGCGCAAAGGTTTGCTCGGATCAACTCGTACGATGTAATGAATGCGCGCTAAAATAGATTCACCAAAATAAGTTTCATAAGAAATTTCTAAACCATTAAATGCTTTTTGCAGAATCACTTGGATACGATGTAACAAATCGGTATTGAAGTTATCGCGTGGCACATAGACTAAACAGGAAAAATAACGACTATAAGGGTCTTTATATACGAACAAACGAATAGCTCGCCGTTCTTGTAAATGCAAAATACCCATAGCCAACGTGTATAACTCATCGGTATCCATTTGGAACAAATCATCACGAGGCAAGGTTTCTAAAATATTCCGCAATGTTTTAGCAGCGTGGCCATTGTGTGGCAATCCGGATTTCTGTAACACGATTTCAACCTTGAGACGCAAGAATGGAATATATTTAGGATTACTAATATAGGCTTCTGAAGTATAAAGGCCAATAAAACGGTGTTCGCCAATGATATTGCCATCCTTATCAAAACGTTTAACCCCAATATAATCCGTAAAAGCACGACGATGCACAGTAGAGGGAGTATGAGTTTTGGAGATAATTAAGATGCGTTTTGAAAGAACTAATTTACGCGCTTCTATGGGTAATTCTGAAAAAAAACGCGCCCCTTTACTGGTGCTCTCATCACGCAAGACCCCTAATCCTGAACCAGGAACGATTTGCAATGCTGCTTGTTCACCCTCACCTATCAATTCGTACTGCCGATAGCCGATAAAGGTAAAGTGATCGTTAACCAACCAGCGTAAAAAGGCTTTTGATTCCTCAATTTCTTCAAGATTTAATGCCGGAACCTTAATATGCTCCAACTCTTCTAACGCATAAAATAATCGTTGGCGCATTTTCTCCCAATCTGCCACAGCTACCCGCACATCGTACAATACTCTTTGCAAATTTTTGCGGATGGTTTCTAGGGTTTGAGTATCGGATTGGCGATCAATTTCCATGTAAAGAGGGGCTTCTGAAATAGCCTCTTTCACATCAGCATCGTGTGGTAATACTTGGATAATTTCCCCTTTCTGATTGCGTTGAACTTTTATGCCGCCAACATGGATAATCAAATGGGTGGTAAAACCGAGGCGAGTAAGTTCTACCCCAACTGAGTCTACTAAAAATGGCATATCATCAGTGATGATCTGCACAATGGTGTGAGTTGATTGCCAGCCATTTTGTTCAAAATGAGGGTTGAAAACTCGAATTTTACATTCGTTAGGCTGACGGTATTCCATCAAATCCCACATTGTCATTAGCGCCCCATATAAATCAGCTATGCTCCGCTGTATAAGATCTTCGAGTGGTGCATTACCATAAAAAAGCGGCACAAAAGCAACAACGCGTTTTGCCTCTTCAGCAGGCAATTTAAGTTCTATTTGCTTGATAATTTGCTGAATGATTTCGGAACGCACATCTTGGTGGTTATTCGTCATGGAGTTGAATCCTCTTATACCCATCTTAGGGAGTAAAATACTACGATTTTCATGCGGGTTTAATTTAATTAAGTAGAACTAATTGTCCGATATTCTAGCACGCCACGCCCAAGGACGCATTAAACCCTGCTGACCTTCCTTAATTCGGCGCTACCTCAAGGCTACATGAATTGAGGTTATGGTGACTGAACCTGACAGCTTAAAGTACCCCATTTCTTCACAAATAATTAATAAACTGTTATAATGTTTATGCTTTTTTTGAGGTGAACAATATGATTTGCTTACCAAACTTTTTAATAGAGGGTTGCAGCCAATGCGGATACTACTAGTAGAAGATGATGATCTGTTGGGCGATGGCACCCGTGTAGGCCTAATACAAAAAGGTTATACCGTTGATTGGGTAAAAGACGGTGAAAGTGCTCTGCAAGCTTTGACAGCCGATACCTTTGAAGTCATCGTATTGGATCTTGGCTTACCTCGCCGCGATGGTTTAAGTGTATTAAATACTCTGCGCCGCCAAGGTATTAAGACCCCTGTTATCATCCTAACAGCACGGGAAACGGTTGAAGATCGTATCAAGG
>JBAUEV010000093.1:0-3055 GCA_049678805.1 Gammaproteobacteria bacterium | reverse complement strand
CTTTTGAGGAAAGTGAGATGCAGCAGCCCAAACAGACAAAATACCGCAAGCAATTTAAAGGGCGAAACCGTGGAGTTGCTACACGTGGTAATAAAGTAAGCTTTGGAGATTTTGGTCTAAAATCTTTAGATGCAGGACGTGTTACTGCTCGACAAATTGAAGCCGCACGTCGTGCGATTACGCGACATTTAAAACGTGGTGGTAAAGTTTGGATTCGAGTTTTTCCAGATAAACCTATTACTAAAAAGCCTTTAGAAGTAAGACAAGGTAAAGGTAAGGGAAGTGTAGAATATTGGGTAGCTTTGACACAGCCTGGGCGAGTTTTATTTGAAATAGAAGGTGTTACTGAAGCGATTGCTCGAGAAGCGTTGAAATTAGCTGCGGCAAAGTTATCAGTGAGAACCACCTTTGTGATTAGAACGGTGATGTAATGAAGGCAAATGATTTTAGAAAAAAAACAGTAGGCGAACTTAATAAAGAGTTAGAAATGCGGGAGCGAGAATTATTTAATTTACGTCTGCAAAAAGCTTTCGGACAAGCCAAACCTGATGCATTTAGAAAAGCACGATATGCGATTGCTTGCATTAAAACAGTACTTCATGAAAGGGCGTAATCTGTATGAGTCAAATTAAAAAACGTGCCCGCACTTTAAGTGGGGAAGTCATTAGTACCGCCATGAAAGATACCATTGTGGTTTCGATAACACGGCGAGAGAGACATTCTCGTTATGATAAATACCAGAAACGAACTACTAAACTTCACGTACATGCCCCTGAGAATTCTTCTCAGAAAGGTGACTTGGTTCTAATTACAGAAGGTCGTCCTGTTTCTAAAACCAAGAGTTGGGTGTTATTAAAAATTCTTGAAAAAGCGGCTTAATATTTTTGCTTGAAATGCAAGCCGTGTTAAAATGAGCGACCCGAGTAAGTGAGGGTTGGGAGAATAAGTAATGATACAAATACAATCTGTGCTTGAAGTAGCTGACAATAGCGGTGCTCGTCGTGTGCAGTGCATTAAGGTTTTAGGGGGTTCAAAACGCCGCTATGCAAGCATTGGCGATCTCATTGTAGTCAGTGTTAAAGAAGCCATTCCGCGGGGTAAAGTAAAAAAAGGAGAGGTTTTAAAAGGGGTGGTTGTACGTACCCGCAAAGGAATAAGACGTCAGGATGGTTCTGTAGTGCGATTTGATTCCAATGCCGTGGTATTGTTAAACAACCAAGGTGAAGCGATTGGCACTCGTATCTTTGGGCCAGTAACGCGTGAATTACGACTTAAGAATTTTATGCGCATTATTTCCTTGGCGCCTGAAGTGCTATAACGAGCGAAATGAAGTAGGAACGATTTATGGGTTTGCAGCGAATAAAAAAAAATGATGAGGTGATAGTTATCACCGGAAAATATAAAGGACGACGGGGTAAAGTCATTCGAGTGGTTCTACCCGATCATGTGTTGGTGGAAGGTGTCAACATGGTGAAAAAACATGTGAAACCTAATCCTCAACGCAATATCCAGGGGGGAATTATCGAAAAAGAAGTACCACTTCAGGTTTCAAACGTGGCTTTATTTAATCCAGTAACTAAGAAACCAAGCCGTATTGGGGTTAAAACCCTCGATGATGGTCAAAAAGTGCGTATTTTTAAATCTAATAATGAATTAGTTGATATTTGAAGGTTGATCGCTTATGCCAATGCAAGCAGCAACATTTAGGCAACATTATAAAAAAGTTGTCATTAACGAGTTAATAAAGCAATTTAACTATCAAACGCCGATGCAAGCGCCGCGGTTTGTGAAAATTACCCTCAATATGGGGGTGGGAGAGGCTGCTGCAGATAAAAAACTTATCACCAACGCGGCTGAAGATTTAATGAAAATAACGGGGCAAAAACCAGTAACTACCTTGGCCCGCAAATCTGTAGCGGGGTTCAAGATTCGTAAAGGTTGGCCTATTGGTTGTAAAGTTACTTTGCGTGGCAATCGTATGTATGAGTTTTTAGAAAGACTAATTGCCATTGCGATACCGCGTATCCGAGACTTTAGAGGACTTAGTGTTAAAGGATTTGATGGTGCGGGTAATTATAATTTGGGCATTCGCGAACAAATCGTATTTCCTGAGATTGAATACGATAAGATTGATGAAATTCGTGGTTTGAATATTGCAATTACTACAACTGCGAAATCAGATGCAGAAGGGCGTGCCTTATTGGCTGCTTTTAATTTTCCTTTTAAGGATTGAGGTGCGTTAATTCATGGCAAAATTATCTGTTATGGCTCGTGAGCTGCGAAGGCAGCAGGCTTCAGCAAAGGCGCGGCAAAGTCGTGGGGAACTGCGACGAATTATCAAAAATCCTAACGCCACTTATGAAGTGAAAAGTGCTGCAGTTGAAAAAATGAATAGAAAACCGCGGGACGAAAGTCCAGTGCGGACAAAAAGACGTTGCCGATCATGTGGGCGATCGCGTTCCGTGTATCGGAAATTTGGCTTATGCCGATTGTGCTTAAGACTCGTTGCGATGCGAGGCGATGTGCCGGGTCTGATGAAATCAAGCTGGTAAAATTTTTGTATAAAGTGATTAGGGCGAAAAAACGATGAGTATGCAAGATCCAATAGCGGACATGTTAACCCGTATTAGAAATGCACAAACCAGTGGTAAAGAAAAAGTCCAAATGCCTTCTTCAAAGTTGAAGTTAGCAATTGCTAATCTCCTTAAAGAAGAGGGATATATCAATGACTATCACGTGCAAGAAGTTGATAATAAGGCAACTTTAGAAATTACTCTGAAATATTATCAGGGTCGGCCGGTTATCAAACAGATTGACCGAGTCAGCAGTCCTGGGCGGCGCGTCTATAAACACAAAGATCAATTGCCTCGAGTACTTGATGGTTTAGGTATTGCCATCATTTCTACTTCTAAAGGTCTCATGTCAGATCGCAAAGCGCGAAAGATGAATGAGGGCGGCGAAGTTCTTGGTTTTGTAAGTTAGGAGTTTGGAATGGCTTCAAGAGTAGCAAAAAACCCTATAACCATTCCACCTGGTATTGAGGTGAGTATTGACG
>JBAUEV010000092.1:0-3732 GCA_049678805.1 Gammaproteobacteria bacterium | reverse complement strand
TGCGAAACGGTGCTTTCCACCTAATGACGAACCGGCTACCCCACTCTCACCTTATTAAACGGATCAGGTTTAATAAAGCTTTTTATCTCCCTTACAGAAGACAAAATCATCATACAAATGACGAAGGTGCTGGAGCTTACAGGAAGGACAAGCTTTTTTACTTATTTTTACTTAACGGAGTAGGACTAAATTTTCAAATGTTGCAGCACTCGTTCCAATATCTTAGTTTCTTGGCTATCAAACCACGTCGCATTATTCCAACCTCGTAACCAAGTGAGTTGCCGCTTGGCTAATTGCCGCGTGGCAATAATAGCGCGCTCCTCCATCTGCGAATAATCCAATTGTCCAGCCAAATAATCCCAAACTTGGCGATAACCTACTGCACGTAATGCCGGCAATTCACGATTAAGATCACCGCGATGAAACAGTTGTTCTACCTCGGCAATAAACCCTTGTTGAATCATGGAATGCCAGCGTTGCTGAATGTGTTCTTGAAGCACCCCGCGATCATTGGGCGCCAGTACAATATTGATTGCATTTTCCATTAAAGCAGTATTAGCAGAAGATTGTGCCCATAATTCAGTTTGGTTTTTATTTGTTAAGAGATAAACTTCGAGTGCGCGTTGAATGCGCTGTGGATCATTAGGATGAATCCGTCCTGCTGCAATGGGGTCAACCTCTGCCAAACGGCGATGCAATGCTTGCCAACCGTATTTCTGCGCTTCTTCCATTAATGCCTGGCGCACCGATGGATTAGCTGTTGGCAATGGACTTAACCCTTGTTGTAAAGCGCGGAAATACAACATAGTGCCCCCTACCAATAAGGGAATACTCCCAGCCGCTAAAATGGTTTGAATTTCACGTAACGCAGTGTTGCAAAATTGCCCAGCAGAGAATGGTTCAGCAGGATCACAAATATCAATTAAACGATGCGGCGCAACCGCCAATTGTTGCTTTGTCGGTTTAGCTGTGCCAATATCCATTCCACGATAAACCATCGTAGAATCTACGCTGATAATGCTACAAGGCAAGCGTTGTACTAATTCAAGGGCGAGTTGCGTTTTCCCCGAGCAAGTAGGGCCCATTAAACAAATCACAGATATAGGCATGGTAACTTTTCAAAAAAACAGTATTTTAACGGATTTCTTATCGAAATGTCTCATTAAAATTTTCAACAGCTGTGGGTGGACTGCAATAGCTCTATGATTTCTTGTTTAGGAGGATATAAATAAAATGCGCAATAAATTGCAAAAAGGAGATGTATTATTAGTTGTTGACCCACAAATTGATTTTTTTCCCAATGGCGCATTAGGCGTGGCTGAAGGCGACCAAATTTTGCCGGTTATCAATCATTGGATAGCCGCGGCTGAAAAAGCAGAAATTCCAATAGTGATTTCGCGTGACTGGCATCCAGCCAATCATATCAGTTTTCATCAACAAGGCGGCCCGTGGCCAAGTCATTGCGTACGAGATACTCAGGGCGCAGCGTTTCATCCCGATTTAAAATTGCCGAAAAATGCCATTATTGTAGATAAAGCAATTGAACCTAATCGTGAAGCCTATTCTGCTTTTGCCGGCGTAACTCATGTGGGTGGTGTAATGCTCAATGAGGAATTACAAACATTAGGCATTACTCGGTTATGGATTGGTGGCTTAGCATTGGATTATTGCGTATTTCATACTGCGCTAGATGCTCGCAAACTCAATCTCGATGTTCATGTTATTCTTCCAGCTTGTCGTGCCATTAGCGATAAAACTGGGCAAGAGGCGCTACAAAAAATGCGTCATGACGGAGTGGTTATCGAGCTTGATACGAGTCCTTATGAAAAATAGGATTTTTAAATTTTTTCCAGATAACTACTTAATTCAGCAATGGGTAGCACAAAACAATTGGCTGATAACTTCAGTTTTTTTCCTCCGAAAGTAACAATAACCAATGGTGTTTGTGGTGCAAAATGTTTTTGAAATGCTGGTGGATAATGAACAGCTTCAGGAATATTTTGTATAGCAAGCTTGACTTCAAAAGCATGTACAGTATTTTCAGAGGTTTTTAAGACGAAATCAATCTCCTCTCCATCTTTGGTTCGCCAAAAAAATAATTGCCAATCTTTCCCATAATTACGCATGAATTTAATTATTTCGGCTAAAACAAGGGTTTCAAATAAAGGACCAATTTGTGGGCTATTAAACAACGGCACTGAATCTTGCCATCCTTGCAATCTGACGGCTAAGCCAGTATCCAAAAAATATAATTTAGGAGTTTTAATAAGACGTTTGTTAAGATTGGAGAAATAAGGCTCTAATAAATAAACCAAATCGGCACGCTCCAATAAATTGACCCATTCTTTAACAGTTACTGAACTAATTCCACTATCACGCGCCATATCAGAAAAATCGAGTAATTGTCCTGTTCTAGCAGCTAATAACCCTAAGATAGTATGAAAATGAGATATTTTTTGAATCCCTGTGCTCATAAGAATATCTTTTTCAACATAGGCACGAATGTAATCGTTTAAATAAGTTATTACAGAAATATTAGGGTTCGTATAAAGCTCAGGCCAGCCTCCTTTAAAAAGAATGCTATTAATTTTAGTTTCAGGTAAGGCATTAAGAATTTCATGTACGGTCAAGGTGTTTAAATAATAATAAGATGCGCGTCCTACCAAACTTTCTTTAACATTTTTATCCAGTAAAATTTGATTTGAGCCTGTTAAGCGGAATAATACTTTAATTGCTAAATTATCCTTGGATCGAAATAAGGCATTGCGCTTCAGCTCGTCAATTCTTCGTTTCAACTCAGGAAAAAGATTAGGTACATATTGAACTTCATCTAACAGTAATGGAGGCTCAAATTGTTGTAAAAAAAGCGCTGGGTCTCGGTTGGCAAGTTGACGTAACTGTAAATCATCAAAAGTAATTTCTTGAAAATGATTTTCTTTGGTTGCTAGGGCAGCAAACAAAGTACTTTTCCCACATTGGCGAGGGCCAAGTAAGATTTGAATCCAAGCAGCTGCTGGATGTAGTTGTTGAGTTATGTCTCGAAGAATGTACATCCGACCATTTTAAACTGTCACTTTAAAATAGTCAAAGAACAAAATTTTTAATGCTGCTCTTATTTAAGATTGCTCGCCTTTTCTCAGCCGTCAGAAAGACTATCGTCCCCGTAAAAACCACTTATCCAATTCATCCATATTAAACTGTTTCCAAGTGGGGCGACCATGATTACATTGTCCGCTGTGCGTAGTGCATTCCATTTCCCGCAACAAAGTGTTCATTTCAGTAAGAGTTAATTTACGATTCGTTTGAATTGCAGCATGGCAAGACATATTACCCAGTAATTCATGCAATTGTTCATCTAATCGCGCAGTGTCCTCCCATTCGCCCCAATCAGCTGCCATATCACGCACCAGTTGTGGAATATCTATTTTCTGCAATAACGTCGGTATTTCTCTGACTAAAATCGTTTCAGTGCCACCGCGTTCAAGAATCAAACCTAATTTCGCTAAGTGTGTTGCACTGCGCTCAGCGTCATCTGCTTCTTTGGCGCTGAGTGATACTGCTACTGGCACAAGTAATGATTGGCGTGGAATACCTTGTTCAGTTAACGCTTTTTTAAGTTGTTGATAAAGAATACGTTCATGTGCTGCATGAATATCCACGACCACTAAACCTGCTCTGTTTTCTGCCAAAATATAAGTGCCTTTTAATTGTGCTAAAGCATAACCTAAGAGT
>JBAUEV010000091.1:0-2781 GCA_049678805.1 Gammaproteobacteria bacterium | reverse complement strand
GAGACAGGACGGCCGCGGCAGAAGGAAATACCGTCGCGCTATCGAGGGACGTTGAAGCAGGAGCTCTCAACGTTTTACCGAGATGCGCGACTCCCGGAACATCCCCCCCTTTTTCTTGAAGGTTATTGGTTACATAAATGCTAGTGTATTCCTTGAATATTAAGGCATTCTTAACGTAAAGGCCTTTTTTTAAAAGAATCTCTCTACACGATAAAAATTTTATCTGTCCCAATGTCTTAGTAAAATCGTTGGGTGAGAATGCCGATGGGGGGCAGTTTTCAGCAGCTTAAGGAAAGCTTAACGTATCAGGGCAATCGCATTTAAACATACTCACCGGCGACGTGCTGCGGCTTGTCCGCATATCTTTATACATAATTATATAATTTTGCTATTTTACTTATTAAGCTATAAAAAATTACTAACTCGTTGTGCTGAGGAATGGATCCCGCGATCAAGTCGCGGGAATTCGGTCCAGTTCGAAACCCCGCAGCATCGACCGCGGGGTCCACCTTCACAAAACAATGCCCTTTCTCTCTCACCACAATGCTTAGCGCCGATTTTTTACCGGGTGGTGATTAAAGTTGCCCAACAAATCATTCGCGCACCAGGGCGGTATGCTTGCCTAAGAGTTTGATGACTCCAAATCTGTATATTTTCAAGTCTTATTTTGGACTAAAGTGGGGGCATAGTTTTAACTAAATACTTCCGACAAAAAATTCTGCATCGCTAGCCAAGCGCGTTTAGCGACTTTAGGCTCATAAACTGTGCCCAAATTAGCATCGTTTGCCAAGGGATTGGTAAAAGCATGCTTGGTATGACCATAAATATCCATCTGCCAATCCACCCCTGCCTTAGTCATTTCGGTTTGGAAGGCTAAGACTTGATCGGGGGGTACCATAGGATCATCATGCCCATGCAAATCGAGTACTTTAGCCACTATTTTAGCAGTTGACGGATGTTGGGGGGCATTTAATAACCCGTGAAAACTGACTACACCCCTTATTGCCGCCCCACTCCGCGCCAAGTCTAATGCGCATAACCCTCCAAAACAAAAGCCAATGGCAGCGATGCGATTGGTGTCCACCTGAGGCTGTTTAATAAGCGCTTGTAACCCTGCGTTGAGACGTTGCAGCAAAAAGTCCCGTTTTTCCATAAATGGCTGGATAAGTTTCATTTTTTCTTCGGTGGTATTTCCCAATTTACCCTTGCCAAACACATCGAGGGCAAATCCTACATACCCCAACTTAGTTAATTCTTCTGCTTTATGACATGCAAACTCATTACGCCCAGTCCAATCATGGCAAACCAATACGGCTGGTTTTTTTTCCTTAAGATTTTCATCGTAGGCCAAATCGTAAGCCAAATAGCCTTCCAGTTCTGTACCTTGATCTTGATAGGCGATGAGTGATGTTCTTGGCATAATTATTTCTCCATTTTAAAGATGACAAATTGGATGATCCCATTTGTGAAAGTAACTCTTTGCGAGCGCTAGGGCTTTGATTATAATAGCACGCTAATTGATTTTGCACCTGGTGGACGTAGCTCAGTTGGTAGAGCCCCGGATTGTGATTCCGGTTGTCGTGGGTTCGATCCCCATCGTTCACCCCTCTCTACACAAGCAAATTAAAGAAGCTTGTGGAAATAAAGCACCCCCCAAGAAATCGCAACGCCGAATAATAACCAGGCGGCTTTAAAACCATAATCAAAAAAGCGGGTACGAAATTCTCGGCGTAATTCATTGTCCATACCGAGACGGGTTTCAACCGCGACCATACGATTTTCTAAGGAAGAAAAACGTGAGTTCATTTCATGCCGCAAACCATGCATCTCATTTTTGAGACCCCCAATTTCGTGTTGCATCTCCTGTTTGAGACTTTCAATTTGCTCGACCACTTGGCTAATTGCTTGGTTCACGGCTTTATCCACCTTTGAATCTAGTAACTCTGCTTGTAATTGAAATAAAGTTTTTGCTGGCTGATTCATAGTATAACTCCTGCTAGATAAGAAAACAGCTAAGCTACCTTTTGCAAGGGTTATAATCGATTGCCAACTGGCGACTTACTGAGCAATTTTCGAGCAATTGCAAACATGCAAGGACTGGCAGAAAATAATTTAGAGTGGATTATCTTCTTCATCGGATAAGCTTTGTTGTTGGATACGCAAATGAACTTCTTCGCGATCTACCCGCACATCTTTGGGTGCGGTGATACCCAGTCTTATTTGCCTTCCTTTCATACCCAGCACTTCGATTTTAATAGTATCTCCAATTATCAACTTTTGACCCGCGCGTCGTGTAATGACTAACATACTTCTCCTCTATTTTTTCATTGATTCAGTACCAAGATTATTATTGAATCAAAGGCGGGTAATTTAAACGAACCCCGCCCTGATCCACTCCCCCCTGGTTTAAACCCTAGTTGTTTTTATCTGGTCTTTGACACAAAGGGTAAGGAAAACGGGAGTCCTTTTCATATCTGGCAGGCGGATGTACATAACGGATCACGTCCAACGGGAAACACTCATACCACCCCGCCAAATAAACTATGCCGCTCATAACAGCTCGTTTCCTTTGGCAAGATGCGTGGACGCAAAACAATAAAATACAAAAAGGTTTTCTGCGGATGCAAAATTGTCTAAACTTATTGACGACATGATTACAAACTCCAGTCAGTGTTTGTGGTTATGTAAGTGCGGTGAGGGTGTTTGTGCACCTTCACCGTGCGCTTATCATTTACGATCTCGCAATAAAAATCAATAGCATCTGATATTAATTTTTTTAAA
>JBAUEV010000090.1:0-3616 GCA_049678805.1 Gammaproteobacteria bacterium | reverse complement strand
ATCGGGTGCTTTTTGTAATTCGGCTTGAATAATATCTTTGTTATCTAAAACATTGGACACTAATTGATTATGTTCTACATCTAAATTCTGTTGTGGACCTTTTTGCTTTTGATTAAGCGGCTCAAGCGTTATATCTAATAATCCTCCTAATCTCCAAATTTTTTCTACTAAATCTTCAGGAATTTTATGAGCGTAGCCATCAATCACCGTTTCCAGAATTGGCACTAACTTCTGCTCCAACAAATTGGCTACCATGGGGTCTTGTATGGGAGCAGTATTTATTTTCTCAATAAACTCATCCATAGATGCTCGTTTTGTTTGTTGGTCAAACACATACCAGTCAGTGGTACTATTATGTTCATCAACTAGCGCTAAGAGTCTTAAGAAATATACAATTATCCCACTCTCATCTTTGATAAGAGGACTAGAGACTGGGTGTAGGCTTTGCCCACTAGACACAAGACTGGCATTAGATGTACTTTGAGGACTGGAAACTTGCTGTAGGTCATTTACATCCGCTCGATCTTTAATTAATCTTTCTATCAAGTACAGCTTGAAGTTTTCTCCTTTTTGCTTTCGTAAATTCTCTTTAAATTCGTCTTCATTTAAAAAGTTTATAAACTTAGGTATTAACTTATCAAGGGTATTTTGGTTTCCTTTTATTTCTCCTTCGTTGTTATTTTCAGCCAAATTAAGTAACACCCCGAGGTTTATTACTTCTTGAATAGTTAGGCTATTATTAACAAGATTGACAAGATAAGAAAGTACAAATTGTTTTACTGGTTCAACAAAAATAGACATAAGTCCCCACCCGACTTAACAAAGAAGAAATAAATCCGTGCCGAACATCCATGTTAAATTGGGTCAACAACTTTTAGAAGAAAACCCAATAGGTTGCCCATCCACACGTATTAATCATATCTTAAACTAATTTACCTTATTTATCAATAACTTCGTAGCAAAAGAAACAGGAGATTCTAAAAAGCTAATCGAGTGTCAATGGTATCTTCCTCTACCTTGGGTAGCATTTTGATTAAGCTGGGGACTGGCATTAGTATCTGATTTAGATTATCCGCAGTGACAATAGTCACCCTCTCAGGAACAGCGATATTTTCTTTCTTACTGTTAAAGACATGTCTCTCAGGATTGCGTACCAGTAGCCGGCATTCAATTAAAAATTCCTGTACAGCATCTGGTAAGTAATTCTTTATAGAAAATGAAAGGCTTTTCTCCAGCTTTCCTAAACTATTGAAGCACTCAACTGCATCTACGAGGTTAACACCCATTGCATAATGAGAATCGGGTTGAAGATTAAGGGCTGCAAATGCTTCAATGTTGACAAAAGCGATTTTGATACCTGCTAACAATTCCTGCACAGTTCTAGGCTGGGCTGACAAGGAAGAAGATAATATTTGGTAAAGTCCTAACTTGCTCAGAAGAATATTATTATGAGACAGCTTTTTCCCTTTTTTGAAATAATCTTCTAATGGTTTTCGGATATGTTTATTTACAAACAACAAAGTCTCCTGCAGCATTTCCGTTGTTACTTTAAAGTAACTATGCGTCAGGATATTAGTAAGCGTAAAAGCGGTGCAATCATCGAAAGTAAAATGTTTATTTTCTATTTTCCCATGTAATGCTAATGCTTGAAACATTCGGATGAATATCATTCGTAAAGCATATGGGTAAGTGATCTGGTCCTTTTTTAAGTTACCAATCTCTTCTAAAGCGTCTCGTATTGTTTTAAGTAATCCTGATGCTTCTATCGGCTGCTCAGCCTCTTCAGTTTCATCTATAGAATGATTAATAATGTATTTCTGATAACATTCACCCCCTTCACGATCATCAGTTTCTGGACTTTGAGAAACGGTTTGCACTGGAGGCTGCTGAATTATTGCTTCTTTTTTTGAATTTTGAAAAAATGTAACAGGAGAAGAATTCTCCTTTGTAGAAGGGCTTTTTATATATTTAGGATTGAATGAGCGCCATTTGTCATGAGCGCCCACGATGGAAATCACGGGTTCTGGCGGACGAACTGATGGCCCGGCTTGAGAAGGTTCCTGTGGAGTGTATGAAACAGGCGAAAGCTGTGCCGGAAGTATGGGCTGTATCCTATTCTGCACAGATTGAGGGGCATACATAGGGTGATAAAAAAAATAGCATAACTTATTTATATCAACATCTAAGAAATCGAATAATGCGATATTATTATAACCATGTGTAGTGTTAAGACGTTCCGTAAACCCTTTATAGCTAACTATATAAATCGGATAAGCGCCTTCAGTATTTTCTAAAGGGTTTATAAAATAAACCAAATCTTGCGGGGTATTCTGATATCCATTTTTACTTGCTCCAATAATAATGACTAAATTTCCGGATGGATCTCCCTTTTCCTTGGAAAAGCTTCCTTTTGGCCAACTCAGTACCTCCATCTCTCCAACTTTTTTAAAAGAGGGGCATTCTGTATGATATTCTCTGCCCAAAGCGCCCCCTCCTAAAAGATAGCCCTGGGTCTTTAAACAATCCATAAAGTCTTTCAAAGGCCGATAAGGTTTCCAAGTATTTTCAATATGAAAGCCGTAATTAGCCGCAATCCTCCTTCCTAATAAACTCTCTTTGACATTAGTTTTCATCCCTTGAGAAACAGCATATTTTGCAAAAGTTAAAGGATTTTTTAATATATTTGACCATATTTGTTCTCGAGGTTGATTCATTTCTTTTTCAAGAATATCTTCAATAAGTTCATATCCAGACAAAAACTCTGCGATTTTAGAGTTTGCAGCCAATTCAAACCAAACCAATATGGCTTTTTCTTCTAAATCATCTTGATAATAATTGATAAAAGCATCAACATATTGGCTACATTCAAGTTCAATTAAAGTTGCCAACTGCTTATATTTTTTCTTGCCCTCTCTTAAAGCATTTATTAAAGTCATTTTAAGAGAACACTCTACTCTAGGATGATTAATGTTTAGGTTTTCGTTTTTTGAAAAATCGGTGACGTCCTCTTTGGAATTTTCTAATGCCATCTGTAGCAAATCACTGCACATGGAATACTTATGATGAATTTTTTTGTATTCAGTATCTATAGTAAATATCGATGTAGCATTAGGTTTCAGTTTGGTATTTTTTGGCGCTAACAGCTCAATAATATCTAAAAATTTTGAGAAACTAGGATGTGTTTTTCGTTTGCGAACAGGTGGTAACTTAAAAATGACGGCATTTTCATCATTTATTATAATCTCTGGCATATAAACCCCTTGCAACAAATTTAAGATTATCTATTTATTTAAAAACATATTATAGGTATCATCCACTTTTTCATTAAAACAAGCAACCTATGCACCTACCCCACTAGTACTACTCCGTTAAGTTAAAATTTGTCGTCCGGCGGCATGACTGGCGTTGTTGCATATTTCTTATAAATCAAGGTCGTTGGGTAAGAATGTCGTGTGGGGTGTCGTTGGAAGACCGGAGAATACAGGGATGTATTCTCCGACCGCAGGATGCAGTTTTGTCTGAAAACGACACTTACACGGCATTCTAAAAAATGGACCCCGCGGTCGGTGCCGCGGGGATTCGAGTATTTTTGCGGTCAATGCCGGGGGGATTCGAG
>JBAUEV010000089.1:0-6191 GCA_049678805.1 Gammaproteobacteria bacterium | reverse complement strand
GTATAAAGACCTGCTTTTTCACAGATGCGCTTAAAACGGCGCATTGCAATATCAAAAGGTTCTGATTCACGAACGTGAACTTTCGGCATCGAGTCAATCACCTCAGTAACATAGGGTTAATATTAATAATCATACAGGACGCAGCGATGTGCAACCCTGATCTGGTTTGGCGTATATTAAACATTCAGCCGCGGGAATGCAAAAGATTTCCTGAACATTTTCTGCCGAGAACGCAGTAGACACGTGGTTTACGCCGTTCGCAGTAGCAATAGTATGAAATATCCGGGCTAGAGCTCATAAGGCAATCTTACTAACCATGCTGTTGCTGGTTGGATTTTTTCCAATTGATCCCGACAAGCTAACAACTGATTCTGATAAGTGTGCGCACGTTTTTGCACGCCAAAAGCGACATGAATCAACCATATTTTATGGAGATAACTATGGTGGATATAGCCCCCTGGGCCTTCGTGGTAAGCCAGGTAGAACGCATAAGCATTCTGTTTAGGAATACCAAAATAACGGTGTATCATGTCACCGTACCAGCCAATAAAGTCAGTGGCTGCAGAAAAATTGGTACGGCTACCACAATTCCCTGTTTGTTGTTGGAAATCTTTCCAAGAATTATTAAGTGCCTGACAAAAACCTACTGCTGAAGATTGGCGATGCCAAGGAATCACACCCCACAGATAATCTTTAAAAGGTGGTCTTGCATTAGCCACAAACTTAGACTCTTGATACATCGTTGCCATTTGCACATGTATCGGGACACCCCATTTATGTTCGCTTTGTTTGGTATCGGTGTACCAACTTGGGTATTCCGTGAAAATGCTGCAAACATTGTTAATATCTTTAGGTTGTTTAGCTTGCGCTTCCTGTTGTGCTGGCGGCAGTGGTGTCACTAACGGTTGCGCCGGTTGTGGTGCCGCTACTTGCAGTGGTTTAGGCTGTGGTTGCGCGCGCTGCTGCACGACGGGTTGTGGTGTAGGTTTTGGTGGTACCGTCTGCTGAGCCACAGTTTGTGGTAATTGCGCTACTTGTGGGTGTGTTGTTATACCGTAATTCATTAAAAACAGCGCAGCCAACACTATAATAACCAGTAAAGCTGACAATATGATAGTGACTGTTTTCAATTTCATTTTATTTCCCCTCCTCTAAAACTTACCTCGCACGAAAACCGTGTCTTTGGCCACAATCCATTTGGGTTATGTTGGGGGAATAATACCGGCATGCCATTGCGTCAAAGAAGCCAAAAAACAGGCACGTATAAGCACAACATTCATGTTTATATAGGTTAAGTATAGCAAAACGGGGAAAGTGCCATTTGGCGGGCATTAGCGGGCGACAGGCGCCTTATTATGTGAAGCCTTTATCAGTACTGCTAAGCCTTTTTTTCGACTAAATTAAGTAATTTCAAACAAGCTCCTCTAGGGTTAAGGAGGGGTTTTTGCCCTGTTTCTACTACCTTATGGTTGATATGACATGATTAATTATGTCTAACATGTTTATTGAGTTTGGGTTAAAATCGCGTTTTTTTATATGTAGGCGAAGGGGGGGTAGATTAAAAATGCGTAAAGCAAAGATATTAAAGCAAAGCGTAGCAACACGCTTCGAAGGCACGGATTTAAACCTTGCCCTGTGTAATCCAGATAACCTAATTGCCAATTTGGGTGTCAACGCTGAGGAGCTACTCCTTGAAGCTATACAATCCATTTTCAATCTGGCTAAAGTTACAAATCCAATTACATTAATGCTGCAATCACCTGCGGCAGTGATTACTGCGGGTAAGATAGAAGCAGAGATTCGCATTGAATACGGGGTACCAAAAATAGAATCGACATATATAGCAACATTTAATGAGGAAAGTCTGGAAAAAGTTGAGCTTTACAACGAAATCTCTACTGCACAAAAATATAAGCAAACGGATACATCTACATCTCAACTCTCGCTTAAAAAATCAACCTCCTTCTCTTTTTTCGGCTCAACTGCAAACACTTCTACGAATATGACAACATCATCCATGACTCCTCCCCCTATTAATGTCCTATTGGTGGATGATAACCCTACAGCATTATTATTAACTAAGCGCCTTCTGACAGCCACATATGCAGACACATATAAAAACATAAATGAAAGTTTAAAAAATGAGTTTCCCCCTATAATGAATATTAAAACAGTGCAAAGTGGTCGAGAAGCTATTAAGGAATGTTTGTCAAAAACACCTTACGCATTTATTATCATGGACTACCAAATGCCAAATATGAATGGCCTGGAGGCAGCCGAGAAGATAATAGGACCAAAAGAACAGCCTACCGTTATCCCACCCCCTATCGTACTCTTGACTGCTAGCCTAACTGAAGAGACATATCAACAAGCAGATAAAATTGGGATTACTAAGTGTGTAAACAAACCAATGAAGCAAAACGAAGCAAAAATGTTGCTCAATATATATGTATTTAAGCAGCTATCGGTAGATGAAGCCGAAGCGCACTGCGGCAGGGCGGAGCTAAAATAGCAATTAACAGCATTATTCTGCTATAATTCACCCAACTTTAGATCTACCCACTAGGCGCATATGCACATTTTGCAAAGTTTTTATGGGGCATTTACGTATGCCTTCCTGTCCTTGTTCTCGATTGTTAACCCAATCGGTATGGCGCCTATTTTCCTGAATATGACCAAAGACTACCAGCCTGTCGAGCGTTATCAAATTGCTCGGCGGGTAGCAATTTATGGCTCAGGACTACTTATTGCCGCTTTGTTTTTCGGTCTCAGTATTTTGCGTTTTTTTGGTATTTCGCTGCCTTTTATTCAAGTTTCAGGTGGCTTATTAGTATTTTTTACCGCCTGGGAAATGTTAAATGCCAAACCCAAAATTAAACCTGATGAAGAGCTGGAAGCACTGCATAGCCATGACATCACCTTCTTTCCATTAACCATGCCTATCACGGCTGGCGCTGGCTCATTGGCAATTACCATTGCTATCGCTTCAAGCCTTGGCCACGATCCTACCTGGGATACCGGCAGCCAATATTTAGGCGTTATTGCTGCTATGATATTAGTATTTTTTTCAGTATGGATTTGCTATCGATTTTCAGATTCTATTTTCACCAAGCTAGGCAATACTGGCACCAGCGTCGCCACCCGTCTTACAGCATTCATCTTATTAGCAATTGGTTTACAAATGGTCTGGGGAGGCTTTCAGCAACTTATACTAACCACTATGCAGCTTGCGGTTTCAATGAAGCCCTTGGTGTTTTAGTATTTCCCTTAAACGACTAACCTAGTACTACTCCGTTAAGTTAAAATTTGTCGTCCTGCGGTTTGACTGGCGGGATCCAGCATTTCCGTCATTGCGAGGAGCGTTAGCGACGCGGCAATCCAGAAGCAAACTTTGAAACCTGGATTGCTTCCCCCTTCGCTGGCGCTCGGGGTCGCGACGAAGGTGCTGGAGTTTACAGGAAGTACAAGCTTTTTTACTTAATGAAGTAGTACTAGGCACACATTTCCGCAAGTTGATAGCAAGTAGCCTTAATGCATTCTTACCCAACGATTTTACTAAGACTCAGTAGAAAAATTTTTGTCCTGTAGAGAGGTGCAGCTTGCGGTTTCAATAATGCGTTAATATTTTCTTAATCTGGGCAAGCTAGTATTTGAATAACAGTAATAACAATCTAAGGAGAGAAAATCATGTCTGGTCCAATTCCCATTGACTCGATAGATTCAACAGCAAATAATATTGACCTAACGAATGCCAAAAAAATTCTTGCGCTTATAAGAGGTTTGAAGGGTTATGAGAATCAAAAACAATTAGACCAGTTTTTTCAAGAGTTATTCACTGCCTATAATTCATTTACATCCAAGGAAGACACGGTCAATTTAAATGATTTTCTAAAATGTTTTTCAAATGCATTACAAACAGCGGGAGTAACGCAACAAGACATTGATACGCTCGATCAGCTTCGCGAGCGTATCGATTTACTACCTGTATCTGAGGTTGAATCTGAGCCAGTAAAGGACACGAATCGGCAGCTTATGCTAGATGCTAATCTCATCGAAAAAGAGATGGATTGGACCGAAAGCGGTTATAAAACTAAAGCTGGAAGACTGGGTTTTTTAACCCTACTTTCTCTTTCTATGAAGTATCTTTCTCAAGAATGCGAATGGGTTGAGAAGGCCGCTTCTGATAATAAAGCTCCTAACTCAATTTCTATCCCAGAGACATCTGCCACAAATCAAAAGCAGAATTACTGCGAAAGTCTGCACCCAGAGTTAACTGAAAGCCTTAAACTTATTGAGAATGAAAAAAATCGTCTGATTTGTAAGCAAATTATTGGTAAAAGTAAATACAGAACAAAGAAATTAGCAGTTTTAAATACACTTACTGACCAAATAATCTCTATTGAAAATGAATCATTATCGGCTCAAGAAGCTAATGATAAAATTTCGAAAGCTTTAAACACCGCCAAGAATAATATTGGCTATTCCAATGTTTTGCAGAAAATTTTTGACAAAATTGCTAGCTTTTTTAAAATAGGAATATTCAAAGACCAAACTCACAAACTGTTACATAACAAATTAGGATTTTTTGCTCCCCCTGCCGAAGTAACCACCCATGGAGCCACTCTAGACGATGTGAAAAGAGTTGCCAAAACGTTTAAATAATTTTAATCATTTTTTAAATTTTTTTAAATCGAAGAATTTAGTATACAAATAACTCTCATTTCTTAACAGGAAAAAAATTATGCCTGGACAAATAGAACAAAAAGCAAATGAAGAAAACGCTAAAAAGATTTTTAATAATTTAAGGACTTTGCAAGGCAACGAAAGTCCTATTCAGTTTAAACAGTTTATCAAGCAATTAATCAATTTTTCTAAGTCACTTTCGTCCTCCTCCACCAACTTTAGCGCCCAGGATTGGGCAAATCATATTGAAGGCATCATGAAAGATGCTGACGTTACGCAAAACGACGTTCAAAAATTATAAACATTAATAAATCTGGCCTATAATCCTTTCTTTGCAATGCGTATGAATGAGGAAGAAACCGTAGCAGTTCCTTCTAGCACAGCAACAGAACTCAAAGCTTTTGATCTAGATGGAGAAGATGGTGCAGCTCTTGCAGCGCTGCAGGCTGCAATGAATGTAGCCGTGAAAAATCCACATGACATAACTCAAACTAAAAATTCAGTTTCTAATAGCGTTTCTTTTCAAGTCATTGGAAATGAAAAATTTTTAATGAATCTAAAAGGTAGTGTCATAAATCTAAAAAATAACGTCAAAATAGAATTAGACAAGCTCATAGTGGCTTTGGATGGACTAAAAAAATTATCGTGGGTGGAGAAAAAAACTGTAACTGAACTTAGAAGCAGCTTATCGGCACAGGAAAAAATACTCGAAAAGGAGCCTACCAGTGAGCTAGATGAATATCTTAAGATTATAGAAAAAGTTTATAATAATATAAATAATTCTTTCGCCTATTCGATTAATAAACTACCTGATTACTCTAACGTTCTTATAAAATTTCTTGCGGATTTAGCCAAAACTTTTAACATTCAATTTCTCAAAGATTACACTAATAACCATATAAATAAGCATCCCAAAACATTTCTGTATGAGCAAAAAGCAACTTTCTGGAATAGTGAGAGTAATAAATCAGGTTCAAACTCATCATCACAACAAAAATCTCCAAAGCCAACTTCTTTTAGACCAGGGAATTAAGCACGCACTAGTCTAGTCAACTAACCAATAACCGAGCACCTCCTCCAATATAGAGAATGAGAGACGGGCGGTTCGCAATTCTTAGCAAATATGCCACATCAAAAAACTTCATTTACTACTAGACAACCTCGCTTATTAGTCCCATAATTTCGCCCCTCAACCAATAGAGATTGGGGGGCGTGATTGTGTTAACCTAGCTGTTACAATGGGTTACTCAACTAGCGTCACTGGCCTTAAATTCTCGACATTCCGGGGGATTTATGAAATGGGCAACTACATTATTGAAGTGCGGGGCGTAAGCAAGTTTTTTGGTCAACAAAAAACGCTGTCTAATATTGATCTCCAAATTAACAACGGTGAGTTTATCACCTTGCTAGGGCCTTCCGGCTGTGGCAAAACGACTTTGATGCGTTTGATTTCTGGTTTTGAACGACCCGATACCGGTCAAATCTTTATCAACGGTAAAGACGTAACC
>JBAUEV010000088.1:0-10249 GCA_049678805.1 Gammaproteobacteria bacterium | reverse complement strand
GTAACGCGACAGCCCCCTCCTTGCGGATGACTCGATTAGCCTATCATAATTTTTGAATGGAATAAATTAAGAGGTTCAAAAAAACACAAAGCGAGAGTAACAAGTCCTATGTTTCTCCCGCTTTATGGATTGAAGCGTTGCTTGCTTACTGAGGAGCAATTGTTTGGAAGGTAGAATCCGGAATCGTTTGAATTCGTCCAACCATACCCTGCGCGGCACTAAATAATGGTAAAACAACTGCAGCCGTAAGTAATAAAGCAAGAATGCTACCTAATGGGCTTTTCATGACCTGATCCTCCATGATCAAAATTCATTTATCCATTTTGGTAACCAGGGATATTCAATTTAACAAATAATCCCCACTCAGAACAAGGTGTATTTTACCCTCAATTTTAGGCATAAAATGCTCAGAAATAGGCTAATTAATAAAAATTTCTTTGTAAAATCAGGCCTTAAAAATGACTGTTAGCCAAAATTCCTCTACAACTCAGCAGTTAAACGACAGTTTCTCGTGTAAAATACCTACAGAGAATTTAAACGAAAGGCACCGATTCCATAAAGAAATCGGAGGAGGTCTTGAAATTCGCTAGGCTGAGGCAGAAATCGTTGATTTTTGAGAATCGCAGCACAGCATACATAACAGTATGTGAGCAGCGAATCGCAGAAAATCAACAATTTATGCCCAGCATAGTAGAATTTCAAAATAGCCGTAATACATCGTTCATAATGGCTTGAAACATCAACAATATCAAAATGGCAATACCAATGCGCCAGATCAAGATTTGAGTAGACATTTTTAATGGTTTACCCCGAAATGCCTCAATCAAAAAATACAGCAAATGCCCCCCATCAAGGCCAGGAATAGGGAGGATATTGACAAAACCTAACATTAAACTAAAGATGGCTAAAAAACTGATATAAGATATCAAACCTTGCTTTAGTGCGGTACTGGACGAGGTAAAAATGGTAATAGGTCCGCCTAAACCCTTGAGCGAAAGTTGTCCAATAACCATTTTGCCAATGATTTTGGCATTAAAAACGGTAAAATCTACAGTTTCTTGCCAGGCAGGTACCCAAGCCCCCCAAAAGGAGTAACGTCTCATTATTTCCATACCAGGCGGCCATTTCACAGGTGCTGCACCCAAGCCAAAATAACCTATTATTTTCCATATCCCAACATGCTTTTGCGACGTGAAAGCATTCACTTCGAGAATTTGCTGATCTCGCTGGATTTTAATGTCTAATGCTTGATTGGGGCGTTGTTGAATATATTTTACGAAATCCAACCAATCATGAATGGGACGATTATTCACTTGCAACACTTTATCACCCACTCGCAAACCAGCGTGTTGTGCCGGACTATCATTGGCTATCTGCTCTATTATCGGTGCTATGGGCGGTTCGTAAGGCACAATTCCTAAGCTGCCTAAAGGATCAGGGTTTAAGCCATTCACCTGCCAATTGTTGAGGTTCAAACTATACCCTTTTTTAGTCTTGGTCTTAGGATCAAGCAGCTTAACCTGCATATTGCCTGATTCCCCCATGCGCAGCACCACCGCCAGAACTACTTTAGTCCAGTTGGGTGTTGCATAATTATCAACTTGTGAAAATTGTTGATCTGGTTGCAACCCAGCATGCGCTGCAATGGAATTGGGTAGTACTTTGCCAATAATGGGTTTAACTTGATGGATACCAATGAAAAAGATCAACCAAAACGCCACGATTGCAATCAGAAAATTCATTACCGGCCCCATGCAAACCACTGCAATCCGCCCTAGTAGTGGTTTATGGTCAAACGCATAGGGTTTTTCTTGTTCTGTTAAAGATTGCTCACGGCCATCGAGCATTTTGACATAGCCACCCAACGGAATCATGGCAACGATATACTCAGTTCCTGACTTGCTGATCCGCCGCCATAGAGGTTTGCCAAAACCGACAGAAAAGCACAGTACTTTGACGCCAATGAGACGCGCCATCCAAAAGTGCCCTAGCTCATGGAGGGTTACCAACAAGCCAATGGCAAAAAGAAAAGCAAAAATTTGTAGAAAAACAGTCATGTTGTTACCAATTAATTCCTATTTTACAAATACCATCGGTGTAACATAAAATCTGCAGGCTTAATTCGAATAGTTCTGTGTCTAATCTTATCAAATTAAAAAAGCGGCGACTGATGATATTTAATCACTTTATAAAAGTCCAGGATGTTGTTTCACCAGCGCTGCCTTATCAAAAAGTGCGCCGTCTTGTTTTGAGCAGAACTTTTCTTATAACGCTATTGTGTTTTTATTTTATAGCGTTAACAGGCTGTGCTACCTCTCCCCCAACTCCCACAGCACCCTCTGTAGTTACCCCAATAGTTACTCCTACCGTTTTATTGACACCTACTAAAATTCCCGATCACACCCCACGAGTAGCATTAGTTTTAGGCGGTGGTGGTGCACGTGGTTATGCCCATATTGGGGTATTAAAAGTTTTGCAACATGCAGGTATTCCAATTGACTTAGTTGTCGGTAGCAGCATAGGTAGCTTGGTAGGGGCATTGTATGCTGATAGCGCCAATGCCTATCAAGTACAGAAAATTTTATTGGCAACTCAAGAACAAGATTTAATTGACGTGCATTTATTGCATGTATTGAGCGGCGCAGTATCCGGCGCGCGCTTACAACATTTTGTCACGCAACACATAAAAGCAAGTGATTTTAAAGCTTTGAAAGTTCATTTCGTTGCCGTTGCTACCGATTTACGCACAGGTGCTATTATACGCTTGCCTAGCGGACCCATCGCTCCGGCAATAAACGCTTCTTGCGCATTACCTCCCGCTTTTCATCCGGTTAATTTATATGGCCATATTTTAGTGGATGGCGGTATTGCCGATCCTGTTCCTGTCAACGTCGCCCGTCTTTATAACCCCCACGTCGTAATTGCAGTCAATATTGCCGAACAATTATCGCCTGAAATGCCTAAAAGCATCTTAGGTGTTTCCGAACGAAGCACTCTTATCAACTTAATGCGTTATGCACGTCTAAGTAGCCAAAATGCTGATTTCGTGATACAACCTCAAGTTGGAAATATTGGTGCTTTTGATAATTCGCATAAAATAGCATTAATTGCAGCCGGTGAAGTAGCAGCACGTCGTGCTTTGCCACAGATTTGCCAAATATTGGCTGCTAAAAATATTAACTCCCGTTGTGCAACTGTTTTGTCATCTTCCTATGCCAATTGAAAACATCGTTACTATTGAAACGCTTAGCCATGAAGGGCGTGGTATTGCACGTGTCAAAGGCAAAACATTATTTGTACATGGCGGTTTACCCGGTGAAACCCTACGTTTTGAATATGTGAAACGTCATCGACAATATGATGAAGTGAAAGCCATTGAAATCATTTCAGCCAGTTCTGAACGAGTTTCACCACCTTGTACTCATTTTGGCGTCTGCGGCGGCTGTAATCTGCAACATTGCCAATTAACTACACAAGTTGCTCATAAACAGCAGGTTTTTTTAGAACAACTACAACATATTAGCAATGTTCAACCCCAAGTGGTTCTGCCTCCTTTGACAGCAGAGTCTTTGGGTTATCGTCGTAAAGCACGGCTAGGCGTGAAATATGTGGCAGCTAAAGGGCGAGTTTTAATTGGTTTTCGGGAACAAAACGGGCGCTTTTTAGCTGATCTCACCGCTTGTTCGGTGTTGCATCCTACCATTGGTAATAAACTGACCGCCTTAAGCGAATTGATCGCCAGCCTTAGTATTTATCAAAAAATTCCACAAATAGAAGTAGCTGTTGCTGATACTGTTACTGCATTGATTATTCGCCATTTACAACCTTTTACGCCACAAGACTTACAACAATTACGCACTTTCGCACAAACCCATGCCTTTCATCTTTACTTACAACCTGGCAATCCCAGTACCTGCCAACTTTTTTGGCCTGAATGTGGCGATCCTTATTTAAGTTATCAAATTGAAGGATTAACGATATTATTTCATCCGCAGGATTTTACCCAAGTTAATTTCGCCATCAATCGTCAAATGGTGCGCCGTGCGATTGAATTATTACAACCCAAACCGCATGAAAATTTATTAGATTTATTCTGTGGCTTAGGCAATTTTACTCTGCCATTTGCTCAACTTTGCCAACACATTACCGGCGTCGAAGGTAGTCAAGAAATGGTACAACGAGCGCAAATGAATGCCCGTTATAATCACATCACTAATACTGAGTTTTATAGTACTGATCTTAATATGGCTTTTGAAACACGACCGTGGGCAAGTCGTACTTATGATAAAATTATTTTAGATCCACCTCGTAGTGGAGCCTTAGAAGTAGTGCAAACAATTCAGCGTTTTGCTGCACAAAAAATTTTGTATATTTCGTGTAATCCGGCGACTTTAGCACGCGATACTGCTGAATTACTAAAACATGGCTACCGCCTGCAACAAGCTGGGATTATGGATATGTTTCCCCATACAAGTCATGTTGAAGCAATGGCATTGTTTACGATTACTTAAATAATTAGCATACTTTCTTGCTAATGGCTCACCTATGTCATTGAGTGCGACTAGGTATCAGGCCCTTCGAGACGCGGCACGTTGTGCCGCTCCTCAGGGTGAACGGGGCTTTACGGGCAAGAAAGTGTGCTCATAACAAAAGGGCAAATTTTTATTATGTTGCATTCTAAAATTGCCAATATATCTCACGAACACGGTGCCATTAATCTGGCCAACTGGCTGGCCACGATTGAACAACAATATGGCGCTAACATTCAACTTGTTCGTCAAGCATGCTCATTAACACAACTCGCTGGAGAAGAGCAAGCGACCCCGTATGGAACCTCTTGCCTACAGCAAGGCTTAGTTATGACCAGCATTTTGGCCGAATTACATCTTGACCAAGAAACACTTGCTACTGCCTTGGTCTATAACAGTGTGCGTTATGCAGGTTTAACTCTCGATGATGTGACAGATCATCTAGGAGAAAAAGTTGCCAAATTTGTCAAAGGCACACAGCAAATGGATGCCATTAACGTGCTGCACGATGCACGTCAATGGCACCAGCACGATGTTCATACCATGGATAACGTGCGCAAAATGTTGCTTGCAATGGTGGACAACGTTCAAGTAGTGCTTATCAAATTAGCTGAGCGATTATCCATTCTGCGTCATCTAGGCATTTTCAACCAAAGCAAACAACGCCACTATGCTCAAGAAACTCTGGAAATATATGCACCATTAGCTAATCGTTTAGGGATAGGCCAATTAAAATGGCAATTAGAAGATTTGGCTTTTCGTTATTTACATCCTGAAGAATATAAACAAATTTCTCAAGCACTCAATGTCCGCCGAGTTGATCGCGAAACATATGTGCAACAAATGCTAGCAGAACTCAAAACTCTGCTTGAGCAAGCGGGCATTCATAATAGTAGTATTAGTGGGCGAGCAAAACATATTTATAGCATTTATCGCAAAATGCAGCGTAAAAACGTAACCATCCAAGAAATTTATGATATACATGCAGTTCGAATTATAGTCCCCACCATCGAGGCCTGTTATACCGCATTGAGTGCTGTACATACCCATTGGAAATATTTAGCTAAAGAATTTGATGACTACATCGCAACTCCTAAACCCAATGGTTATCAATCTATTCATACAGTAGTCAAAGGACCTCATGAGCGAATGATTGAAATTCAAATTCGCACCCAAGCTATGCACGATGCATCCGAATTAGGGGTTGCAGCACATTGGGTTTACAAAGAAGGTGGGCATAAATTAGGGAGTTATGAAGAAAAAATTGCTTGGTTACGCCAAGTGATGGATTGGCAAAAAGAAGTGGCCACCGACGAAGCACGTGAAGAAGTTCAAACTCAATTATTTGACGATCGCGTATACGTATTCACACCCACTGGCGATGTATTAGACCTACCTAAAGGCGCAACCCCCTTGGATTTTGCCTATCATGTGCACAGTGCCGTTGGCAATCGCTGCCGCGGTGCTAAAGTGAATGGTCATATTGTGCCATTAACTCACCAACTACAAACGGGAGAACGCGTTGAAGTGCTCACACTGAAAAACGGTCAACCCAGTCGTGATTGGCTAAATCCCCATTTAGGTTATCTAAAAACCCCACGTGCTAAAGCCAAAGTATTGCAATGGTTTAAAAAACAAGACTTTGACAAAAATCTTGCGGATGGTCGTGATTTATTTGAAAGAGAGCAAAAACGTCTCAATTTGAAAAATGTCAATTTAGATGAATTAGCCAGAAAATTTAATTACAAAATCAGCGATGATTTTCTTGCAGCATTAGGCCGCGGTGATTTACGCATCACCAGCTTGCTGCAAGCCATCCAATTATCGCATGAACCACAGCAGATGATTGCAACATCGCTCAGCCAACTACCCCCTAAACTTGTTACCCACGAAATAGCAGGCGATATTGATATTCAAGGCGTGGGTAATTTACTTACGTTCATGGCCAAATGCTGCAAGCCTATTCCGGGGGATAATATTATGGGTTATGTTACGCGTGGACGTGGCGTAGCCATTCATCGCCAAGATTGTGCAAATATTTTACGTTCTCAAAAATTGGCTTCTGATCGTTTAATTCAAGTGGATTGGGGTTCACGTACACAAAAAACGTATGCAGTGGATTTGGTTATTGTAGCTTACAATCGTCATGACTTACCGCGCGATCTTAGCAGTTTACTCACCAATGAACATACTCCAATTTTAGCGATTACAACGACTGCCAACGCCAAAGAAAATACGATGGAGATTCATCTTACCATTGAAATTGATAGCCTGATTCCGCTTAGCAAAATCATGGCACGGATTAGCCAATTACCGAATGTTTATGAAGTGAAGCGATTGCGATGAAACCATAAAACAGTCATTGCCTGTCCATATAGGAAAAGGCAATGATGTAATTAAGGGAGGTTACTGGTGGGGCGATGAGTTTCCTCTGCTACTACTGAGTTATTTTGGGTTAAAGATTTTTCTACTGCTGGTGACCCATTATTTGGAAAGAAAGCAGCTGGAGCTTTAAAAACAGATTCATCAGAATGAGCATCAGGTTTTTCAAACTGTTTCTCAAATAGCACTAATAACCGATCTACCTTAGATGTCAACTCAGCATTTTGCGCCACTACTTGCATTACCGTAGTTTTCAACTCCGCATTTTGCACTGCTTGTTCTTTTAATTGTGCTTCCAAACTTCCCACTTTAGTGGCCAATTCCTCTATTAACAGCGTAGTCTCTTGTTTAGCTTTCTTAAGTTCCTCTGCTGCCTCTTGTTTAACTTTCTTAAGTTCTTCTGCTGTTTCTTTTTCAGCTTTATTAAGTTTCTCTTGTGTCACAAGCATACTTTTATCTCCCATATCTGGTAAATTATTAAATGATAACCGAGGTATATACTGATCTTGCTTAGCCAGTTTCTGCATTGCAATTTTCACTGCTGGATTTTTTTCCGTATATGCTAATTTTTCAACTAATTGTTTAGTCCCACGAATAAATCCATACTTTGCTGGCAAAGATGATTCACCAGTATAATAATGAGTTACTCCTTTTTCATCTACAATTTCTATGCCACTTTGTAGCATATCTTCGAGGACCCAGCCATTACTCAGAGAGAATTTTGTTTCATCCGATTTTCGAAGTAAGGGGAATTCGAATAAATTCAACGGACCATGCTTGAGATCAACCAGGAAAACAGCCTCACATAAAGCTCTTCCAAGCTGTTGCAATGAAAGGTCTTTAAATTGGTCGCTCCATTTTGGATCAGTAAGAGCCATTAACATACGATCCACTAGCAATTCAGCTAGTTCTTCAACTTTCTCTTTCTCTAATTGTACAATTTGAAACTCCAGCATTTGAGTTAATTTTCTGGCCACATATTCAGCTGTTTGCTGAATATCGTCGATATGGTCAAGTTTTTCAGCAGTTGCTTGCTGCATGTTGCTTCTTTCAGTTTTACCCTTAATAGCAACTATCCCAGCTATTTTTTGCAATACAGTGCTAAATAGATCACCTATAGTAGGAATGTACTTCACTAATCCTGCTAATGATTCGAGAGTGTTTGCATTTCTTTCTTTCGTGGAATTTGGATTCATTACAACATTTTTTCTCATAAGTGAACCAAAACCCGTCGAAGTAAATGAACGACAAATTGAGTTTTTAAACTTTTGTAAGTTGTCGTTATTATCAATTCTTCCGAACTCGTTTATTTCCTTAGCAATTTGTTCTTCAGATTCCTTATTATTTGTTTGCGGGATAACAGATGGATCTTGCTCATTATGAACGACTATTTCAGAACAAAATCGTTCAACAAAATCCTCAACTTTTTCATTACTAACTTCAGTACTATAAACTTCAACGAAGCCAAGAAAAATACCTTGATCTGTATGATTATATTTCATCCATAAATATTTTTCTAATTCTTCTGTAACTTTGTTATTTTTATCTAAAGCTAATTTACAGATTGGATAAACACATGTAGCCAATTCAATACCAAATTCCGCCTGATAGTTCACTTGTTTATGAGCATTTTCCTTTAGCACAATTCTCTTAACAGCATCTTCTAGCAAATCTTGTAATTCCTTCTTTAACGGTTCATGCCACCCTTCTTTTTTCGTCTTCAAAAGCTCATCGATTTTACTAATAGCCGCTCTTAAAGACTCTAAATAAAGACCAAAATTACCACGGAAATTTTGGAAATCTTTTGGATTAGCTTTATCAAGATCAATTAGAAGAGTTAATTTTTTCTGTACACCTACAATTAAATTATTACGGATTATATCAGATTGACGAGAAAAAAATTCATTATATATTCTTTTGAAAAAATTTCCCTTAAGCTCTTGATTAAGATTATCTAAAAACATACTAGTTTCGTTAAAAAAACCACTATTTTCACTTAAAGTTGCTTGCCGACATTGATCAGTTGTTAATGAAAAATAAGGATTATTGTATAAATTATTATAAATTTTATTTCGAACTTTTCTTAAAACTTTTACTGCTGGTAGGTCTCCTAACCCTCTTGTGTTAAAAAAACTATTATATGCTTCTCCTAATGATTTCAATTCGGCTAAAAAAACTTCAGTAGTAGCCAATTTAGCAGTAGACGATTTTGAAATATTGTCAATCTCAGTGTTTAAACGATTCACTAAATCTACATATTGCCTAGCAAAACCAAAGCGCTTACGTAATCTATAGCCAAATGAATTTTTCAAGGTCTCTCTAGCATTAGTTAAGTCTTGCACCAACATTTCATTTAGCTTTATATAAGCTATTTCTTTAGCCCGCTCATTCCAGCCAGGTAAATAATTTTCCAAAAGAACTTTAGGTAATAACTCTTGTTCATTGATATTCTCTTTATCAAAAAGTAACCACTCTTCAACATCATCTTGAAGTTTCTTTTTAACTTGTTCTTTTTCTGGATCCTTAATTTGTGCGATTATCTTTTCAATTGTTTCTTTATACTCATTATAGTTTTTAACTTCTTTTACTTCGCGAATCAATGTTTTGATCACAGCATTTTCAGAGTAGCCGGCTTCTTTTACCACATTTTCGGCATGTGCAGTTAATTTACTCAGCAAATAATTGCGCAATGCTTTATCAAGACTTGAATCACGCTGCCAACCCTGTGTCATTTTATAATTATCTATCCAGTTAGCTAATGAAGTAGATGAACCTGAAGGAATTTCAGACCACTCAGCAAAATAGTCAGCTATTGTTCGATTTTTATCATTGTCGGTCTGATCAGATAATATTTCACTGGTATTAGATAAATCATTTAATTTCTCTATTAAAGAAAGCCTTTCATTATCTCCATTATCTGCACTCATAAGATTCTGAACATTTTCAATAATCTCATTAATTAATTCTTCATTTTTTAAATCATTTCGGGAAGAAAGTTTTAAAAGATTCATTAAATTAATTTTCAGTACTTTTAATTCGGTCTCCTGAAATTGATTAGTTAAACTAATAAATTTATCTTTAAAGTCATTCAATCGTTCTGTACGTTCTATTTTTTTAGAAGTATCTGTAAGTTTTTTCGCCGACATCATAAGATCATCCAGCTGTGAAATGATAAGGTTAAGGTTAAGGTTAATCTCCTCTGAAATGTAATTTGAAGTACTAGATTGGTCGGATTCTGGCTTAGATTGTTTTTCAGTCACAGAATGTATATAGGCACTAATAAATTCGCCATAGACACTAGTAATACTGTAAACAAAATCATAAAAACTCATGCGAGA
>JBAUEV010000087.1:0-2336 GCA_049678805.1 Gammaproteobacteria bacterium | reverse complement strand
AACGAAATGCGATCGCGGTACAAGTAATAGGTAGGCGCCAAAGTCCAATGCGCCACGATCGTTTGGTCATTGATGGCACTGGCTGAAAAAATAAATGCTTGATCGGCGATCAGGGGGGAGGTTTGGGTATCAGCTAACAAACTGTTAAATGTTAGCAAGAATATTATACTGACAATGGCATATAACCAACGCCAAATAAATTTTAAGTTGTTTAATCGGTAGTTTAGTAAAAACATTGAAATATCTCGCATCCTTATCATTTACGGAGTTTCGCCGAGGCTTTGAGTAATCCATGCTAAATAATGCGCTGATCCTTGCGCCACCGGTAATGCGATAATTTCAGGTGTCTCGTAAGGATGCTGAGCAAGCAAGGTTTGCTCTAACGCTTTGTAATAAAGCGATTGTGTCTTAATTACCATAAGGTGTTCTTGAGCTGATTCGACTGCTCCTTGCCAATAATAAACCGAATGGATGTTACCTAGAATATTAACACAGGCTGCTAAGCGGGTGGAGACAATCTGCTGCGCCAGTTGTGTAGCGGTTTCTTTGTTTGGGCAGGTACATAACACTACCAGATAATCACTTGCCAGCACGTTAATTCCCTTGAGTAATCAATTAGCTTGTATTATAACGAATTCACAGCTAAAGGTGTCTGAGTATGTTGGAAATTTCTGAAACCCGGCGCAAATGGTGGGTACTGGCGGCGATGGTAACATCGTTATCGTTAGTATTTATTGACCAAACCGCTGTGTCAGTAGCATTACCACAAATACAGCATGAATTAGGTACCAGTAGTGTAATGCTACAATGGATTATCAACGCTTATCTACTCACATTAGCAGCATTGATTATTTTTGGTGGCAAATTGGGCGATAGAATAGGCCATCGCCAGACTTTTCTATTAGGCGTAATCATATTTATTATTGCCTCAGTGTCTTGTGGCTTTGCCCCAACAGGTTTGTGGGTGGTGTTGAGCCGTGTGGTGCAGGGAATTGGGGGCTCCTTGATGATTCCTGCAGCAGTTCCCGTGTTATTTGGCATTTTTGCTCCAGAAGAACGGGGCAAAGCGATGGGAATTTATATAGGAATTTCCTCAGTGTTTCTGGCTTTAGGAACACCGTTGGGAGGGATGTTGATCGAATGGTTAAGTTGGCGTTGGGTGTTTTGGATCAATTTCCCAATTGCATTGTTAAGTATTGTGCTAACTCTAATTGCAGTGCCTAAGTCAGAACAGCTTCATCCTGAGGAGCATTTAGATTGGTGGGGATTTATTCTGAGCGGGATCAGTATGGTGTGTCTGGTTTGGGGGTTTATGGAATCGGCTACGCGCGGCTGGCTTTCGGCGATGGTGTTAAGTTTATTGCTAATCGGTTTTCTAAGTTTAGTGGTTTTTATCCGCCGCGAAAAACATGTAACTAATCCTTTTGTTGAACTTGCGTTATTTAAGACGGGAACATTCCCCTACGCGACAGCAATTTTAATTCTTATACAAAGCATCTTTGGTGTATTTATCTTTTGGACAATTTTTATTTTAAATGTTCTCGATTATTCCCCATTTATCACTGGTTTATTGTTGTTACCTATTACCTTGCCTATTACTTTTATGGCGCCTATTGGAGGGCATTTACGGGATCGTTATGGTGCTAAGCCGCCGTTGTGTGTGGGTGTGGTGTTGGTAACACTGAGTTTGTTCTGGGTGGGATTAACCGCGCCGTTACAGTTATATATCTGGCTATTTCCAGGATTTTTATTATTAGGACTTGCGACGCCGTTAGTAATGGCAAGTTGCATGGCCAGTGCGATAAATGCGGTTGTTCCTCAAAAACGTGGCATGGCTACTGGGGTGCTGGGTGCTGCACGCCAATTAGGGGGCTCGATAGGTATTACATTTGCTGGAACATTAATAACCGTGCTTAATCGGCAACAATTGGAGCATTTTCTTAATCGTGCTTCAGGCGGACTTGCTACGCTACATGAATCACAAATTGATGGCCTGCTTGCCAAATCGCCTGTGGCTTTACAAGCAATCGCGAAATTGTCACCCATTGAGGTTGCATTGGTGCATAAGGCAGCGCTTGATGCGTATACATTTGCTTTTAGTTGCACAATGCTTGCCGTGGCAGGATTAGGTATATTAGCGGTCTTAATAGCGTTACGCTTCCCCGCCACACCGAAGTAGGTGGTTGGTGAGCTGTTACCTCTGAGCTGCGTAAAGTCCCTTAAGCAATACCAGTGCTTCGTAGAGCTGGTAATCTTCAGTAGCTAATGCTTGCTCGGATTTCCGTTCTAGTTGCTGTTGGTCAAGACTCGCTGCTTCAGCAGGGGTGATTTCTTCT
>JBAUEV010000086.1:0-2369 GCA_049678805.1 Gammaproteobacteria bacterium | reverse complement strand
GCGCATGACATCCTGCGGTTATTAGGCGTTAGTCCTTTAGCGAATTATATTGTCAACGAAGTACAAGAAGTTTATCGCTTACAAGGTGTGAAAATTAATGATAAACACATAGAAGTCATTATTCGACAAATGTTGCGCAAAGTGATTATTACCAACTCCGGGGATACTAAATTCTTAATTGGTGAACAAGCTGATAAGAATCGTGTGATAGAAGAAAATGAAGCAGTAATTGCGGCTGATAAGAACAACGATTCCGCTTTGTATGAGCCTATTTTATTAGGGATTACTAAAGCCTCTTTAGCAACAGAATCCTTCTTCTCTGCAGCTTCTTTCCAAGAAACAACGCGGGTGCTGACGGAGTCAGCAGTAAGTGGTAAACGAGATGAGCTAAGAGGACTCAAAGAAAATGTCATTATTGGCCGGTTAATACCAGCGGGGACTGGTTATGCATACTATGCACGGCGTGGAAAACCAAGTGCAGAGCAAGGAGAACATGTTACACCTAATGCTGAAAATGCAAGTGTTAAAGAGGCGGAACGCGCCCTGAGTGAAGCACTTAAAGCCCCTGATGAGAATTAAAAGATTGTCATCCCGCGGTTTGACCGGCTTTGTTGCATATTTCTTATAAATAAGGTCGTTGGGTAAGAATGCCGTCTGGGTGTCGTTGGAAGACCGTAGAATACAGGGACGTATTCTGCCCCGTACTCGATACGGGGTCGCAGGATGCAGTTTTGTCTGAAAACGACACCTAGATGGCATTCTATAAACCATTTATGCACAACGCCGGCCAAGCCGCGGGATGACAAAAATAAAAAGTATTTGTAATTATGCAAAGAGAGTTCTTGACAGCGAGCTTTTGCCCTTTGTAAAATCCGCGTCCGTTTAGTTACAAAATGTTTGATACGATTTTGCAGTATGCGTGATAAATAAATTTTTAAAGTAATGTTTAGGAGTGCGTAAAAAATGGCTAGAATCAGCCAACTGGTTCGTAAACCACGAGTGAGTAGAAGGCTAAAAAGTAAAGTGCCAGCGCTTGATAAATGCCCGCAAAGACGTGGTGTGTGTACGCGTGTTTACACGAGTACCCCTAAAAAGCCTAACTCTGCATTGCGAAAAGTGGCTCGTGTGCGTTTGACCAATGGCAACGAAGTATCTGCCTATATTCCTGGTGAGGGACATAATTTACAAGAACACTCTGTCGTATTAATTCGTGGTGGCCGTGTTAAAGACTTACCAGGCGTGCGCTATCATATTGTTCGCGGAAGTTTAGATACCGGTGGTGTTTCTGGCCGTAAGCAGGGACGATCGAAATACGGTGAAAAACGGCCGAAAGAATAAGAGGAATTATGAAATATGTCTAGAAGAAAAGCAGCTACAAAACGCACCATCCTACCAGACCCGTTGTTTGGTAGCGAGTTGATTGCGCAATTTGTTAATTGCGTCATGAAAAGTGGCAAAAAATCAATTGCAGAAAAAATTGTATATGGTGCATTGCAAAAAATAGTCGAAAGATCGAAAGGCCGTTCTGAAGGAGATGGGGGCAAAGAAGGTGAAGGAAGTGCTGGTGGGGGCACAAGTAGCGGTGATGCAGGCTTAATTATGGTAAGCGCCACCGCCCGAGAGTTGGCCCTGAAGACACTTGAATCGGCTTTGGAAAATGTTCAGCCTGTCGTTGAAGTGAAATCTCGGCGTGTAGGTGGTTCAACTTACCAAGTTCCTGTTGAAATCCGACCAGGCCGTCGCGTTGCATTAGGACTTCGTTGGTTAGTAGAAGCCGCTGACCAACGTGGAGAAAAAGTAGTAGAACGAAGTAAAAAGACAATGGCATTACACTTGGCTAATGAAATCCTTGATGCAAAACAAGGACGTGGCAGCGCTGTGAAAAAGCGTGAGGATGTAACTAAGATGGCTAAAGCTAATCAAGCATTTGCTCATTACCGGTGGTAAAATTTATGGCGCGTGCAACACCTCTTGAACGTTATCGCAATATCGGCATCATGGCACACATTGATGCTGGTAAAACGACTACCACCGAACGTATTCTTTATTACACAGGTGTATCCCATAAAATGGGTGAGGTGCACGAAGGCACTGCTATCATGGATTGGATGGAGCAAGAACAAGAACGCGGTATTACGATTACCTCGGCCGCAATTACCTGTCTTTGGTCAGGTATGGATAAACAATACCCCGAGCATCGGATCAATATCATTGATACCCCCGGGCACGTAGATTTTACCATTGAAGTGGAACGTTCGCTGCGTGTGCTTGATGGTGCTTGTGCAGTATTTTGTTCAGTAGGCGGCGTTGAACCACAAACAGAAACTGTTTGGCGTCAAGCAAACAAATACGGTGTACCACGGCTAGGT
>JBAUEV010000085.1:0-6244 GCA_049678805.1 Gammaproteobacteria bacterium | reverse complement strand
GTAGAATACAGGGATGTATTCTCCGACCGCAGGATGCAGTTTTGTCTGAAAACGACACTTACACGGCATTCTAAAAATAAGAAATATGCAACAACGCCGACTTGTTCGCGGCACCCAGTACCCAGACGCCCCTACCACTATTTAAAACTGGATACCGCGCATAAAGCGCGGTACGTCGCTGAAGGGTTAAAATATGCAACAACGCCGCTTTATGCGCGGTATCCAGTTTTAAATATTCACTTGCCTGAAGATGCCTCGCCCTGATTATGGATGATTTCTATTTTCTATCAATTTCTTTAACTGATACAACGCTTCTAATGCTTCGCGTGGTGTGAGTTCATCGGGTTTTAACTGCTTTAAAGCAGATACTACAGGATGTGCAATCGGCGGATTTAACAATTCATATTGCGGGTTATTCGCTTTAACGTGCATAGTAACAGATGTTGTAGTATGGCTTGCTTGTTGTTCTAATGTTAATAATTTCGCGCGCGCTTGTTCAATCACCGCTGTTGGCACACCCGCTAATTGTGCAACTTGTAAACCATAACTACGATTTGCTGGCCCTTCGTTAACCGTATGCAAAAATACAATTTTATCTTGATGTTCTATCGCTGTAAGATGCACGTTTACAATGCCCGCTTGAGTTTCAGCCAATTGGGTTAATTCAAAATAATGAGTCGCAAATAACGTAAAAGCACGAATTTCTTTGGCTAAATACGCTGCACAGGCAAATGCTAATGACAAGCCATCAAACGTGCTGGTACCACGCCCTACTTCATCCATTAATACCAAACTTTGCGCTGAAGCATTATGCAAAATGTTGGCAGTTTCCGTCATTTCCACCATAAATGTCGAACGACCACTGGCTAATTCATCAGCTGCGCCGATGCGGGTAAAAATGCAATCCAATGGACCGATCACAGCGCGATTAGCGGGTACAAAACTACCAATGTGTGCCAGTAAGGCAATCAATGCTGTTTGGCGCATGTAAGTGGATTTACCTCCCATATTGGGACCGGTAATAAGCAGCATTCGTCGTTCAGAGTTTAATTGCAAATCATTCGGCACAAAAGGTTCAGCAAGCACTTGCTCAATAACCGGATGCCGCCCTGCTTCAATATGAATACCCGATTGGGTAGATAATTCTGGCATTACCCAATTAAGATTTGCAGCACGTTCAGCAAGATTGCTTAAAACATCTAATTCCGCCAATCCTGCAGCCGTTTGTTGCAATGCAGCAAGGTCTTCGAGTAAGCGATTAATTAATGCTTCATACAACATTTTTTCGCGTGTTAATGCCCGACTGCTAGCACTTAATACTTTATCTTCAAAACTTTTTAATTCTGGTGTGATAAAACGTTCGGCATTTTTTAATGTTTGGCGGCGTAAATAATCCGCCGGGGCATGTTCAGCTTGTGCACGTGTTAATTCAATGTAATAACCATGAACGCGATTATAGCCCACTTTCAACGTGGGAATTCGAGTGCGTTGTCGTTCGCGGGTTTCAAGTGCCACCAAAAACTCGCCGCTATGATCGCTCAAGGCACGAAGCTCATCTAACTCTTTATCATATCCCGATGCAATCACTCCACCATCACGTGCAGTAGCGGGCGGATTATCAACCAGAGCACGTTGTAATAATTCGAGTAATTCAGGGAAAACGTGAATATGCTGAGCAAGATGTTGCAAATGGGGTGTTTGTAGCATGCTTAATAACGTATGCAATTCCGGCAAAGTAGCAAATGCTGCGCGTAATTGCAGCAAATCACGTGGCCGTGCCGAACGTAATGCAACGCGTGCTAAAACTCGCTCCATATCACCCACACGTCGTAAAGCGGTATGAAAAGCGATAGCTTGTGAGTCAAGTGCAGCAATGCTTTGTTGTCGCCGTTTTAAAATAGCATGATCGCGTAATGGTTGGATTAACCAGCGACGCAACAAACGACTACCCATCGCGGTTGCCGTACGATCACAAATAGAGGCTAGGGTATGCTCGGGTCCACCGCGCAAGTTGGTAATTAATTCTAAATTGCGTTGTGTAGCCGCATCGAGTAATACGTAATCCTGTTGCCGCTCAACTTTCAAACTACGAATATGAGGCAAGGTCGCACGCTGAGTGAATTGTGCATATTGTAACAAGCAACCCGCCGCACGAATTGCAAGTGGTGAATCATCACAACCAAAACCCGCTAAATCACGAGTAGCAAATTGTTGGGTTAAAAGTCTTACTGCAGTGTCGAAATCAAATTCCCATATCGGACGGCGGCGCAATGATAAATGCTCAATTGACCATTGTTTTACTTCGGCATCTTCACTGATTAATAACTCGGCTGGTTTAAGACGTGTCAATTCACTTTGTAAGGCTGCCAAACCTGTTACTTGCAAGATGTGAAACCGACCACTGGTAATATCTAAGGTTGCCAAGCCAAATTGCTCTTGTTGGCAGCAAAGTGCCAATAACAAATTATCTTGGCGTTCTTCAAGCAAGGCTTCATCGCTGACTGTGCCCGGCGTAAGAATACGAGTTACTTGGCGTTCCATAGGCCCCTTAGCAGTGGTGGGATCACCCATTTGTTCACAAATAACGATGGATTCGCCAAGTTTTACCAGTTTAGCAAGATAGTTTTCCGCAGCATGATAAGGCACGCCTGCCATTGGAATTGGTCGGCCAGCTGATTGGCCGCGGGTAGTTAAGGTAATATCTAACAACTTGGCTGCTCGGTGGGCGTCGTCATAAAACAATTCGTAAAAGTCGCCCATGCGGTAGAATACTAATAACGCTGGATATTGAGCTTTGATGCGCAAGTATTGCTGCATCATCGGGGTATGGGAGGTGATGTCCAAGATTGTGCTCGAAAATAGTTGGAATTATTCGTAGGCGTAATTTTAGCGAAATAGCTAATTAGACTCCAGATATTTAAAGCTGGTCTGAGGTCAGTGGTTGCACGATGCCGTCTGGCGCTCCAGGGTACATCCTTGTACCCTCCCGTTATCATCCTGATAACTAGTCGCGCCCAACGGCATCGTGCAACCACTGACCTCAGACCATCCCTCTCCAGTTTCCTAGGAATAGGAATACCTTTGACAGGACAAATTTATGAACCACGAAGACCAAGAACTTTATGAGCTGGCCGAAGCAGTAGGTAAGCAATTACAAGCACGCCAATGGTTGTTGGCTACTGCTGAGTCGTGTACCGGTGGTTGGATTGCAACCGCAATTACTTCTATTGCTGGAAGCTCACAATGGTTCGAGCGTGGTTTTGTTACTTATAGCGACTTAGCTAAAGAACAAATGCTTGGTGTACGCACAGAAACTTTAGCAGCTCATGGCGCCGTCAGCCAACAAGTGGTGCGCGAAATGGCCGAAGGCGCATTACGCCATAGTCGTGCAGAAATCAGCGTTGCTGTTACCGGCATCGCCGGGCCAACAGGTGGTACAATTGAAAAACCAGTCGGTTTAGTCTGGTTCGGCTGGACAGGACGTTATCTTGCCACTCAAACGGACGCACAACATTTTCACGGTAATCGCCAAGAAATACGCCGTCAGGCAGTGGTATTTGCATTAACCCGGATCCTAGAATTTTTTTCATAACACTTATACTTAAGAGTATATCGGGGGAGATTTGATTGTTACTTAGACCTTTGATGCACCATCCTAAACAATTTATGCACTTTTATTTTGCCAGTTTTCGTGGCTTCTCGCTGCCCGTTTGGATGGGATTAATGGCCGTATTTGCCAATGCTGTTGGCAGTATTACCTCTGTATTTTTATCTCTTTATTTTGTAACCAAGCTGGGTTTTAGCATTACTGATTCTGGTTGGATTATCACTGCATTCGGAATCGGGGCGATACTCGGTGCTTACATAAGTGGCTTTTTATGCGATAGAATTTCACCCTATGCTGTTATGTTATTCTCGCTGAATATAAATGCGGTGGCATTATTATTATTGCCATTATTAAAAGATTTTTATCCCCTTATGTACTTAGTTGGCATAATGGGTGCAGCTAATTCTGCCTTTGCTCCAGCAGGCCGATTGTGGCTGATGAAAAAATGCAATAATGACGCTGACAGGATACGCGTCAGCAGTGTGCGCTATATGCTACTTAACCTGGGTGCTGGGGCAGGCGTAGCTGTCGGCGGTTGGTTAGCACAATTCAGTTTTAGTTTCTTATTCATTACGAATGGATTATTTGTTTTATTATCTGCAGTTATTCTAGCATTACTGCGCATTAATAAAATGCGAAGAATACCTGTAATAAAAGAAGCAACTACCAACGCGATTTTTGAGAAACACCCTCAACATTTGAAAATAGTATTGTTGATCTATCTCATGTTATTTATTGCATCATTAATGTTTTCTCAGCTTAGAATCACGTACCCTATTTATCTGCATAATAATTTTCAGATAAATACTGAAGGCTTAGGTTATTTATTCCTCTTCAATTGCTTGATGATCGTGTTTTTACAAATACCTCTACAAATAGGTACGGGCAGATTCAATCAAATATTAGTTGCTGCTATTGGCTGTTTATGTATTGGTATTGGCTTATTCTCGTTAGTTCTAGGTAATAGTTATTGGTTAGCAATGTGCTCGAGTGGGTTATGGACAATTGGAGAAATGTTGGCTTTTCCGGTTTTACAAGTGGTTCTCTACAACTGGGCAGGTGAGACGAGTAAAGGTAAACACATGGGTTTTTATCAAACTATTTATGCTTTTGCCAATATTGCTGGTCCCATTCTAGGAAGTTGGACATTTAAATTAGCCAATGGCGATGTACTTTGGTGTTTGTGTGGCTTATTAGGAATTTTGTCATTTTACCTGGGGAAAAAGACTTATGAGATGGCAAGACACTACTAAGTAGTCCTAATAAAGGAACATTACAACAATTTAAAGCTTATTATCTATAATGGAAATATTTTATCACTGCTCTCATTCAGTTGTTCTTGTATTTTATTAGGCACCATATCTGATAGACCTGTAGGCTCTTCGAACACAAGCTCAGGATATAGTTCCAGCACTTTGATAAATTCATCATAACTTTTAGAATTAATGTCTAATTTTTTATTGAAAAACGCGGTAACTCCCTTTGTAATTCTATGTTCTTTCACAGCCTCCTTAATTTCTTTTACTTGTTCTTTTATCGTCAGCAAATCAACATCGGGTTTATTAATCGTTTCCTTAGCTTGATGAAGTATTCGGTATTTAGGGGAGTCTTTAGCCTTCTCTTCCTCTAGACGTTTGATCTGTGCGTTTAAGTACTCGTCTAAAATTGGTTTCAATTCCTTTTCGCGCGCTTGGTATACTATTGTTAAGAGCCCCTTTGCCCATTCGTCTTTGATTTGAGCTTGTGTTGCTAAGGTAGGCAATGCGAGGGATAGTTCATCGTGGCCAGTGGAAGGGTTCCACAGAATTCGTGTTACAAAACCATTTTTTTGTAACAGATCTCTGATTGCTTCCTGTCCCGCGGGGCTGTACCGGCGGGTTATATCAATAGACCACTCCCTTTGTCCTGCGCGTTGAGTTACTTGCTGTTGAACATGTTCTTTAATTCGCTCTAATTCTTCTTTGCGTTTCTCGTGTACTGTTTCTAAGAGCCCTTTTGCCCATTCGTCTTTGATTTGAGCTTGTGTTGCTAAGGTAGGCAATTTGAGGATTAGTTGTCCATAGTAGCGACCATCGTCATAGCCACGACTTATTCCTGCCTCAAAACCATTTTTTTGTAACAGATCTCTGATTGCTTCCTGTCCCGTGGGGCTGTACCGGCGGGTTATATCAATAGACCACCCTAATTGTCCTGCGCGTTGAGTTACTTGCACTCCAACATATTTTTTAATTTCCTCCAATTCCTCTTGGCGCTTTTGCCATACTGTTGCTAACAGTTGTTGTGCCCATTCGTCTTTAGTTTGATCTTGTGCCTCTAAGGTAGGCAATTCGACGATTAGTGTATAAGAATCACCTTGGAATTCGGAAGAGTATGGTGTTCTTTCTTTTGCTTTAAAACCATTTGCATTCAGCAGATTGCAGATTGCTTTTCGTGCCGTGGGGCTGTATCGGCTTATATCAATAGACCACCACCATGATTGTTTTGCGTATTGAGTTACTTGTTGTTTAACATGTTCTTTAATTTGCTCTAATTCTTCTTTGCGCTTCTGGTGTACTGTTTCTAAGAGCCCTTTTGCCCATTCGTCTTTGATTTGAGCTTGTGTTGCTAAGGTAGGCAATTCGACGATTAGTGTATAAG
>JBAUEV010000084.1:0-2546 GCA_049678805.1 Gammaproteobacteria bacterium | reverse complement strand
CAACTGCGAAACGGTGCTTTCCACCTAATGACGAACCGGCTACCCCACTCTCACCTTATTAAACGGATCAGGTTTAATAAAGCTTTTTATCTCCCTTACAGAAGACAAAATCATCATACAAATGACGGATCTCTGTGGATTGCCACGTCGCTAAAGTTCCTCGCAATGACGGATCTCTGTGGATTGCCGCGTCGCTAACTTTCCTCGCAATGACGGAAATGTTGGATCCCGCGATCAAGTCGGCGTTGTTGCAGACTTTGTCCTTCAGGAGACGTACTGGCGTTGTTGCATAATTACTTTTTTCCGTTTTTCTTATATAAAAATAAGGTCGTTGGATAAGAATGTCGTGTGGGTGTCGTTGGAAGACCGTAGAATACAGGAATGTATTGTGCCCCGTACTCGATACGGGGTCGCAGGATGCAGTTTTGTCTGAAAACGACACTTACACGGCATTCTAAAAATAAAAAATATGCAACAACACCGATCAAGTCGCAGGATGACAAACTTTAAAATGTGCCTTCCACCTTGCACTACGCCTGCATTTTTGCAGCAGGTAGTTCTAAACTTTGCTGAATATTTTCTAGCATGGCTTTAAAAATTCGGGGATTACCGGCGACGACTGCGCCATTTGTCAAATAATTCTCTTCTCCCTGAAAATCACTCACCATACCCCCGGCTTCTTTAACCAATAAAACACCCGCAGCAATGTCCCAGGGGCTAAGTGTTAGTTCCCAGTAACCATCTAAGCGTGCTGCAGCAACATAAGCTAAATCTAAAGCGGCTGAACCAGTACGACGTAAATCTGAGGTTTTAGACAATAAACTATTAAATGTATTGAGGTAGGGTTTTAATTGTTGCGGCATTTTGAACGGGAAACCGGTAGTAATAAGTGCATTTTCCAGCTTTTGATTTTGGCTGACACGTATTCGGCGGTCATTTAATTGTGCGCCTTCACCACGACTTGCCACGAACAATTCTTGCCGTACTGGATCATAAATCACCCCATGTTCCAGTCTGCCACGATATTGAAAAGCAATCGAGATGCAAAAATGTGGGAAGCCATGAATATAATTGGTGGTACCGTCCAAAGGGTCCACGATCCACAGATATTCTTCATCGCCAGCATTCATGCCGCTTTCTTCTGCCAAAATAGCGTGGTTGGGGTAAGCTTTATGGATGGTGCTAATAATCTCATTTTCTGCTGCTTTATCTACCTCGGTAACAAAATCATTACGTTGTTTTTGGGTAATGTTTACCGATTCTAAACGCCCCATTGATTGCAAAATGATTTTGCTGGCATTGCGTGCTGCGCGGACCGAAATGTTAAGCATGGGGTGCATGGGACGATACCTAATGTGAAGTTATTGTATAATAGACTTCTTTCCAAACCTTGAGAAACGGCCAATCTCTATGAAAAAATTTGCTCGGAATCCTCATTTACTGCTAAGTAAACTCCGGTTCCTCGCTCATTTTTTTCTTCGACCTTAGCTTGTTTCTCAATATTTGGAAAGAAGTCTAATAATACATTATTATACAGAGTTAATGACTAGACTGCTACCTAAGATGACTGATTGTACAGCCCATTTTTCCAAAATACGCATCGTGTTAGTGCACCCTACACATCCTGGTAATATAGGGGCAGTAGCCCGTTCGATGAAAACCATGGGGTTTTCACGACTTTATTTAGTCCAACCGCAATCATTTCCTCATGCCGATGCCACAGCGCGTGCGGCAGGTGCTGATGACGTTTTGGCAGGTGCAATAATTACAACAACATTAACGGAGGCACTTAGCGAATGCAGCTTAGTGATTGGCAGTAGTGCACGGATACGTGCTTTATCTTTGCCGTTGCTAAATCCTCGCCAATGTGCACTGCAAATAATGGTCGAGCCAGCAACTCCAGAAATTGCCTTGGTATTTGGTCAGGAACGAAGTGGTTTATCGAATGCTGAATTACAACAATGCCATTATCACTTGTATATTCCAACCACTGCCGATTTTTCATCAATGAATTTAGCTGCGGCAGTACAATTAGTGCTTTATGAAATTCGCATGGCTGCATTATTATCGGATACTCCATTGCCGACACCACCTAATCAAGAACCGTTAGCAACAGTAAAGCAAGCACAGGATTTTTACCAACATTTAGAGCAAACCCTGATCGGAATTAACTTTTTGGATCCTAACAATAAACGACATATGATGTCGCGCATGCAACGGTTATTTAACCGTACACGCTTAGAAACAACTGAATATAATATTTTGCGTGGCATATTGACCGCAATACAGCGTAAAATCGTTAATTAGTAGGTCGTTTCCCTGGATTGGTGGGTAATTACTGTGCTCGCGTTGACGCTACGCTCAGTAATTACTAGCCAAATTCAGGAAAACGCTGTACTACAGAGCTATTTCAAAACGATTATTGAGCGGGACCATTCATTTATGCAATTTCCAATTTATTTAGATTACATGGCAACTACGCCCTTAGACCCACGCGTGGTACATAAAATGCTAGAATACATGGAATTACCCGATCATTTTGGTAA
>JBAUEV010000083.1:0-2642 GCA_049678805.1 Gammaproteobacteria bacterium | reverse complement strand
GACGAACCGGCTACCCCACTCTCACCTTATTAAACGGATCAGGTTTAATAAAGCTTTTTATCTCCCTTACAGAAGACAAAATCATCATACAAATGACGAAGACATGGGAATTATGCAACAACGCCGGACAAGCCGCGGCACGTAGACCGTAAGGAGTGAAAAGATTCCTTGATTCCGCTAACGCCGCATCAAGGCTACTGGCTATTCCAACACCAACTCTTGTTCCAACGGAGCGAAAAACGCAGCAACGTCTTGCTCAGTGATTTGTTGCAAATGATTAGGTGACCAGTGTGGTTGAAGATCTTTATCAATAAGTGCCGCACGTATTCCTTCCAAAAAATCAGGGTGCACAAGAAAACGATTAGCTAGCCGATAATCCGTGCGTAAACAGTCACCATAATCCAATTTCTTACCTGGTTGTAATAAACGATAAGTTACTTTCAAACTCGTTGGAGAACGCTTTAACAAAGTTGCAGCCGTTTGTTGCGCCCATTCTTGCGGTTGTTGCTGCAGCCCTTGGATAATTCCTTCGACTGAAGATGCTGCAAAACATTTGTTAATAATTTTTTGTTGTGCAGATAATTTAGGGGGTTCAGTAGAAATGACAAACTGTTGCATCAACTCAGTAATCACAGAGTAGGGTTTGTCGCCTAAGGATGTAGCTAATAATGTATCAAAAAACGCAGCAAACTGATTTCGCGGCATTATGGCATCAGCAAATCCTAATGCAACTGCATCAGCCGCACCCAATCGCGTCCCGGTTAATCCTAAATATAACCCTGTTTTTCCAGGGCAACGTATTAAAAAATAACTAGTACCCACATCAGGAAAAATTCCAATTCCTGTTTCTGGCATTGCCCATACCAAATCTTCTGCCACAAGACGATGTGAACCTGGGATTGAAATACCTACCCCACCACCCATAACAATCCCATGCAATAAAGCAATATATGGTTTAGGAAAATTAAAGACTCGCCAATCAGCGCGATATTCTTGGCAGAAAAATTGCTTGGCTTTTACAACCTGCTCAGATTTTGTCTCGTAAAGCACTCGCAAATCACCACCTGCACAAAATCCACGCTGTCCTGCCCCCTGAATAACCACCGCTTTAATCGCGTCTTCTTCTTCCCAAATGCTTAATTGTTGTTCGAGCGCCACACACATTGGCAACGTCAATGCATTTAATGCTTCAGGACGATTCAATGTAATCACGCCAATTTTGCCATCTTTACCAGGGTATTCTTCAAAAAGAATGGGTTTATTCATTGAGCTCACTCACATAAAAGTTTTTGATGAATAAATCATTTTGCTATATCAGTCAAGCCACAATAGCTAAAGTATTCCCCAGACAACTAAGGCGGTTGCCAAGAATGCACATTTTTCAATTATTCCATCAAGGTTTATAAATCATATCATTTATATAATGACCTAATTTACCATGTATATTTTTTAAGTAAAATTCCACTGTTCGAGAGGATAGCTTGACCGTTTGTTGTCATAAAAATAGGTTTTAATATTTATTTGGTAAGTCAATCCACTTTGTTCATAGGCCAAATGAGTGGCATTCGTAAATGATTGCTCATATGCTGGTAAGCTTTTGGCCATCCTGCCTGTTAAACACAAGTTGACAACCGGTTTAGCACTAATCTGCAAACATATACAATTCATAAATATTAATATTAGTAAAATATTAAAGTGCTTCAATAAATTCATTAACAACCTCACAAAATCGATCATTCTCTTCTAAATGAGGATAATGGGAAGATTTAAAAAATGGAGTAACTTTTGAATTCTCAGATAATCCCTGAGTACCATTCATTATGTAATCATGTATCCCGTTAATCCATAAATATGGAATGGTTAATTTTTCTATATTAACTGGCAAATTCTTTCTATTTGAATACAAGTTTTTTCTCACATCCATAAATACTTGCTTATTGATTGGTAAATTAATTTGTTTCTGAATGTTTTCAACCTTTTCAAAATAGTCAAGATTAGCCCAATACATATAAGGTCTATCTTTATTTTCAAAAAATAGCGGGGTTAAATCTTCTGTTAATTCCCAAAAATTCCCTAAATCAATGCTACTCATTTTTCGGTAGATTGCTTTATATTTATCTACATCCTTAGATTTAAGGTAATTGAAATCCAGTATTAAATTACGTAAGCGCGGAGTTAGCATTGAATCTGCTATTGAAACAAATATTCCTGGCAATCTTGGTTTAAACGTTTGATAGAAATCAAATAGCAATTTAGCCCCATAACTGTGGCCAATACATCCTTGAATTTTTAAATCTTCTTCCTCAATAAGAGACCTATATATTAGGTTTAAATCATTAATGTTATCCACATGTGATACAACTTCAGAGCTTGTTTTTGACCTTCCACAACCTCTTTGGTCATACAGTACAATGTTATAGTTTAATGATCCAAACAAACTCTCATTTTCTATGAGATACTCAAGAACGCCACTATTTAGCCCTGGCCCCCCATGAATAAAAACTAGGTAAGGGTTTTCTTTATTTTTAACAAAACGGCTTATATATAATTTTGGGTTCGGTATAACTACTTTCTTCCAGGTCATTGGCATTTTTATCCTCTACAATGTTTTAAAAATGTGTTTCCTTTCCTGTGATTGACTT
>JBAUEV010000082.1:0-2698 GCA_049678805.1 Gammaproteobacteria bacterium | reverse complement strand
ACCCACAATAAATAACCGATCCCTAAAACTGCTAATGCACAAGCGGCTATAATCACAATTAATAAAACGACAGTGCCTAACATAGGTAGATACCGTGGTTTTACTTTGGCCATGGCCTCGGGAAATTTAATTTGCTGGCCTGCAAGTGCACCATGTGTTTCCACCCAAAATATGCCATTTAAAAATAATACCAGTAGTAATCCTGGAACGATTAATCCTAATCCAACCCATTTATTTATCTGTACCACCGAATTAATTACAAAATACAATAAGCTGAGGGTCAATGAGACTTCCCATGTACTTTTTAACACCGGCCAGTAATTAGCAATGCAACTTCCTACAAGCTGGAATACATTTTGTGGGGTTGTTGGATACTGTTTCACATTTCTCTCCGCTAATATTTCATAAAAAAGTTGAAGTTTTACCCTCTGCACACGACAAAAATGATTAAAAGGTTTTAACCTTTTCCCACAAAAGCCTCAATTTCTTTTACCGTCTTGGGTACGCCCGTGCTTAATACTTCATAACCTTTGTCAGTAACTAACACATCATCTTCAATCCGTATCCCGATATTCCACCATTTTTTTTCCACGTTATCAGCGGGTCGAATGTAAAGCCCTGGCTCTACTGTCATAACAATTCCTGGCTCTAGTTTACGCCATTCTTTCCCAAGACGATATTCACCCACGTCATGAGTATCTAATCCCAACCAATGCCCAATGTTATGCATATAAAATTGCTGGTAAGCTTTTCGTTCCAATAAATCTTCTAATTTCCCCTTTAACAAACCTAGCGCTATTAAGCCTTCGGTTAGGATTTTCCTAGGTAGGGTTTGCACTTGCTCCCATGAAATTCCTGGCTTAATTAATTCAATTGTAGCCATTTGGGCGGCTAACACTAATTCATAAATAGCCTGCTGTTCTTTAGTAAAACGACCATTGGCGGGAAATGTGCGGGTAATATCCGAAGCGTAATAATCATATTCTCCACCTGCATCAATTAATACCAAATCCCCATCGCGAATTTGCTGATTATTATCGCTATAGTGCAAGACACAGGTATTAGCACCACTGCCTACAATTGGGCTATAGGCCGGAAAGCGAGCCCCGTGACGTATAAATTCAAACATCAGTTCTGCTTCTAGCTCAGATTCCATCATCCCTGGACGACAAGCACGCATGGCACAACAATGCGCTTGCGCAGAAATCTGCGCTGCTTTGCGCATTAAATCAATTTCATCAGTACTTTTGTGTAAGCGCATTTCGTGTAATATGGCTTCAATATTGAGAAATTCATTTGGCGCAGGAACACCTGCACGTACTTGATGGCGTAATTTTTTTACCCATTTAAAGATTCGCTCATCAAAGGGAGGATTACTGCCTATGGCAAAATACACTTGCCGATAGCCAGACAATAAATCAGGCATTTTTTCGTCCAACGTTTCGATGGCAAACGCCTGATCTGCCCCATACTCCTTAACTGCCCCCTCTTGGCCGGCACGTTTGCCCGTCCAAATTTCTGCTGTTAGATTACTTGGGCGATTAAACAGGACAAACTGGGCTTCGGGACGTTTTGATAATAGTGCTACTGCCTCTGGCTCGTTAAAACCGGTTAAATAATAAAAATCATTGTTTTGCCTAAAAGGATAATAATTATCAGAATTACGCTGGCATTCAGACGCTGCTATTAGAATTGCCAAACTGTCGGGCGGCAATTGTGCCATCAAATGTTGCCGACGTTGGGCAAACTGTTGTATTGATCGTTTCACCTTCATCTCCCCGGCAATTGATTCAATTAGCCCTCTATTCTAGCCCATCTAATTTGCCTATCCCATTAAATTTCTACTTTATTGTCCTGAATTTTTTTGTACACGACAAAAATTTTTCCATCCCCTCTTAGTAAAATCGTTGGATAAGAATGCCGTTCATACCGAATATAACCAATCTATCAGGTAAACTCAGATCCTACTATTGGATTGTAGATTCAGAACGAGTAAAATCAGTTTTTGTGCTTAACTAACCTACAAGTATTTGATAATGGATGAATTAACCCAATTTGAATTACAAGTTGAAAGCGTGTTGCAATCTTGGCAGCATCTTCAAAAAGAAAACCAGCGGCTTCGCCAAAAATTGGCACACCTCGCACGGGAACACAGCATTTTAATGGAAAAATACAAGGCGGCAACGACCAAAATTAAACGGATCATTGGCCAACTTCGGACTGAAATCGCATGAGCAAAGTACCCGACACTCTTATCGTAAAAATCTTTGATAAAGAATACAAAGTAAAATGCCCCGCTGAACAAAGTGAGGGATTACAAGCTGCAGCACGCCATCTTGACCAAATTATGCACAATGTGCGTGATGCTGGTAATATCTTAGCACTTGACCGCATTGCTGTTTTGGCAGCTCTTAATATTACCCATGAAATGCTCACCTTGCGTAAACAAAAAGATGACTACATCGAGCAGCTTCACCAGCGCTTACAAACTCTACAAACCAAGATTGAACAAGCGTTAGCAGAGGAAATTTAACTTGCTTTTGAAAACTTTAACTGGATGCCGCGGATAAGCCGGCGTTGTTGCATAATTCCCATGTCTTCGTCATTTGTATGATGATTTTGTCTTCTGTAAGGGAGATAAAAAGCTTTATTAAACCTGATCCGTTTAATAAGGTGAGAGTGGGGTAGCCGGTTCGTC
>JBAUEV010000081.1:0-10573 GCA_049678805.1 Gammaproteobacteria bacterium | reverse complement strand
GTCGTTTTCAGACAAAACTGCGTCCTGCGGGTCGGAGAATACATCCCTGTATTTTACGGTCTTCCAACGACACCCACACGACATTCTTACCTAACGACCCTAATTTATAAGAAATATGCAACAACGCCGAATACGTCCCTGCAACAGGCAGTGGTTGGCGCTTATCAATCATAATACGCGGTGCATTTCTTCAATACTGGTAATACCCGCTTTGATTTTATGCAACGCCGAAGTACACAATAATTGCATGCCTTGCTGTTTTGCTAATTGAGTAATGGTATGAGTATTGGCCTGAGCTAACATCGCTTGTACCATTTCTTCAGAAATGGGTAATAATTCATAAACCGCTGTGCGGCCGTAATAACCTTTCATACAATGCACGCAACCGGGTGCGGTGTAAACGATTAAAGTTTCAAGTTCCTGTTCTTGAAAACCAGCATCTAGCAAAATGGGACGTGATATTTCTATAGGATGTTTGCAATGATTACAAAGTTTGCGCAATAAACGTTGTGCAATAATCAAAGTGATTGATCCTGCTAAACTAAAAGGTGTAATACCCATATTCATTAAACGTGTGAGTGTTTCTGGCGCATTATTAGTATGTAAAGTAGATAATACTAAATGGCCGGTTTGTGCAGCTTTTATTGCAATTTCGGCTGTTTCATGATCCCGAATTTCACCAACCATGATAATGTCTGGGTCTTGGCGCAAAAAAGCACGCAATGCAGTAGAAAAAGTTAAACCAATTTTAGGATGAACATGCACTTGATTAATGCCGGACAATTGAATCTCAACGGGGTCTTCCACGGTAGAAATATTTCTTTCGGGCGTATTTAGCAAATTCAGTGCCGTATAAAGCGTAACTGTTTTGCCGCTACCGGTGGGGCCTGTTACCAAAATCATACCTTGTGGACGTTTAATGTTGGCTAGAAAAATTTGTTTTTGAAAAGGTTCAAATCCCAACTCATCGGCGTTTAGTGCCATTTTGTTTGAATCAAGCAGCCGCACGACAATTTTTTCACCCCACAGCGTCGGGCAAGTACTCATACGACATTCTTTAGCCTGTGTGGGATTGACGCTAAAACTAAAACGTCCGTCTTGTGGTAACCGCTTTTCGGAAATATCGAGTTTAGCCATCACTTTAAGTCTTGCTGCAATGCGATTAGCCATTATGGTGGGGGGCTGGGTAAGTTCATGCAAAATACCATCTCTGCGAATACGAATCTGATAATTTGCTGCATAAGGTTCAAAATGAATATCTGAAGCACCTTTGCTTATAGCATCTAGCAGAACTTGCTCTACAAAACGAATAATAGGAATATCTTCTTGTTGCGAATCGTTGTTAGGCAGATTGAATTCTTGCAGCGCCGCATACTGATGGCGACCTAGATAGGTTTCAATTGCGCGATTCAGCTTGTCGTATTCCACAATAATCGGTTGCACAGTAAGTCCAGTGTGAAATTGGATCTCGTTTAATAATTCGTGGCTTATTGGATCAGTGGTAGCGATTTGTAATTGTTGCTGAGTTTTATTGAGTGGCAAAACATGGTGTTTACGAATGAATTTTTCATCCAATAAGGAAATCGCATTAGACGTGGGGGTATGATGATTCAGGTCCAAAAAAGGCAATTGGAAATGCTGCGCAATGAGCGTCGCGATTTGCTTTGGCGGCACAAGTTGCTGTTGCGCCAAATACCTGCCCAAAGCTAGATTGTGGTGTCGGGCAGCATTATAGGCCTGCTGTGCAGTTTCAGCATCTAGAATGCCTGTGGTTATGAAGTATTGTAATAGTTCTTGGGTATTCATCGGGGTGGTTATAGAGGGGTTTCCCGACAATTGCAATACCGTAAATCCTCTCTTATACTCGACGCCACGCCGACGTAGCTCAGTTGGTAGAGCAACTGATTCGTAATCAGTAGGTCCGCGGTTCGACTCCGCGCGTCGGCATCAGGAAAATCAAGGGATTATTGTAACCCTCTGAGACTGTAGCACTTCAAACTAGAATTCACCGACACTGTTTTCAGATAAGGTTCTATAACATCCCTTCATTGTGTACAATGGTTGTAATCGTTAAGTGCAATTGGAAGGGGGAAGCCATGTCAGGCACAAGCGTTGTATATAATTATTGTTATTTGCTCTAAAGGATTAGGGCTATGAATAAACTAGTAAGCCGGTCGTTTCGAGACCTGGATCCGTTTTTTTCCATCAAGGCTTTTTTGGCCAATCAGCCCTGTAAATTGCCTTTATATGGGTGCAAAGTGGCTGCGGGTTTTCCTTCGCCTGCTGATGACCACCTCGAAGGCACTCTGGATCTCAACGAATACCTAATTCATCATCCTGCTGCCACATTTTTTGTGCGTGCCAAAGGGCATTCTATGGTGAATGCTGGTATTCACGATAATGACATTCTGATTGTAGATCGTAGCCTTGAGCCTAGTAGCGGTAGGATTGTGATTGCAGTCATTAATGGCGAATTAACAGTTAAACGCCTGATTAAAAAAAGAAATGACGCATTATTGTTATCGGAAAATCCTGATTACCCACCTTTAACCCTCACACCAGAAGCCGATATTACCCTGTGGGGGGTGGTGATCCACGTGATTCACCCGGTGTAGACCATGAGTGTCTTTGCCTTAGTGGATTGTAATAACTTTTATGTTTCGTGCGAGCGTGTGTTTAATCCTTGTCTTGAAAACAGGCCGGTGGTTGTGCTATCCAATAATGACGGCTGCATTGTAGCTCGCTCAAATGAAGCTAAAGCGCTGGGTATTCCCATGGGCGCACCGTATTATCAATACCGCTTTCTTTGTGAGCAACATCAAGTGGCAGTATTTTCGTCCAATTACCGGCTTTATGGCGAGATGTCGCAGCGGGTAATGGCGATGCTGATGCAACTTGCGCCCGATATTGAATTTTACTCAATTGATGAAGCGTTCCTCAAACTGGATGGTATACCTAGACAAAAAATACTGTTTTTTGCCGAGAGGATGCGGGCGCAAATATTGCAATGGACAGGGCTTCCTGTTTCTATCGGTATAGCGCCTACCAAAACTCTGGCTAAAGTAGCCAATCATTGGGCGAAAAAATTCACCCGAGAAGGGGTATACCCCTTACTTGAAGCATCCGAGCAAGAGACGTTACTCACTCACTTCCCCGTTGGCGACCTGTGGGGCATTGGCCCCCAATGGGCGAAAAAACTAAAGCAGCTTGGAATAACGACGGCCAAACAGTTACGTGATAGCGATACGCATTTTATCCGTACTCATTTGAGCGTGATGGGTGAGCGTATAGTGCATGAACTTCGCGGTATATCCTGCTTATCCTTAGATACCCCCAGCGACAAACACAGTATTACTTGTACGCGTTCGTTCGGACAACCGTTAACTGAACAAGAGACCATTGCTGAAGCATTGAGTCATTATGTGGCACAGGCGGCGGAAAAGTTGCGACAACAGCACTCCTTAGCTCAAGCCATGTGCATTCTGTTACGAACAAGTAATTATGGCGCTAATCCACCCTATCGCGATAGTACTGTTTGGCATTTTTCAGCGACGAATGATACATCTACTTTGATTAAAGCCGCTAAAGCAGGCTTAAAGAAAATCTATAAGCCTGGCTATCAATACCGCAAAACCGGCATTATTCTAATGAATTTGGTGGAAGAACGAAAAAACCAACAGCATCTATTCTTACCCGAACAAAATGAACACTCGAAGGCATTAATGAGTTTAGTGGATAGGATTAACTATCGCTATGGTCATCACACTCTGCGTTGGGCAGCGCAAGGATTTGAACAAGCCTGGCAGATGCGTCGAGATCAGTGTTCGCCTCATTACACCAGCGATTGGCAACAGCTAGCTATTGCTAAATGTGTGTAAGTAAGATAGAAAGCTGCTGCAGAAATAGTTAAAATGTGCGCTACCTAATCGTTTAATGTAACAGGAGAAAGTTTATGAATGATAAAAAGAAACCACCGTTGGGTGAGTTTTGTTGGAATGAGTTGATGACTTCAGATCCTAAAAAAGCAAAGGAATTTTATAGTGCATTATTTGGCTGGGAAAGTCATGACATTGACATGGGAAACGCGGTTTATACCATGTTTAAATCAGGTGCTAAAGATATTGCTGGAATGATGCAAATTCCACAGGGTCAACAAAACCAAATTCCACCGCATTGGATGAGTTACGTGAGTGTGGATAATTTAGATGCGATGGTAGCTAAAGCCAAGACTTTGGGAGCAAAGATAAAAGTACCTGTAACACCAGTAGCTGATTTTGGTTCTTTAGTAGTACTTGAAGATAATACGGGTGCCCACATTGCATTATGGCAAGCAGCTTAATTCAAGATTTTTCATTAAAATAATGATAATTAAAAAATCTTCTAATTAAGAGAATTCTAGCCAGAAAATGCCTCAAATCAGGGGTAAGGCTGTTTCAAATTATTAGCCAGCATTTCCCCAAAGGGCAAAAATGTGGTATATAGAGCATATGGTTAGGGTCAATTTGATCCTAAAGCATGAGAGTGCCTTTCTGAAAGAGTTCCGGCGTGTGATTTGTCCATAGACACTATTGGCCTCTAGAGAATGGTTTTAATTTAATCTTAATTTTTACGAGAAGAACTTTATGGAAGCAAAATTGTATGTAGGTTCCCTTGCTTACGCAATTGGCAATAGCGAATTAGAGGCTATTTTCAGTGCAGTGGGTAATGTTAAAGCCGGTTCAGGAAAAGTTATTAAAGATCCCGCTACAGATCGTAGTAAGGGATTTGGATTTATCGAAATGGAAACTCAAGAAGATGCTGAGAAAGCTATTAAAGCATTAAATGGAACAATTCATAGCGGTCGCGCTATTGTGGTGTCTATAGCCAAACCCCAAACAAAAGGTGGTGGCGGTCGTGGTGGTTTTGGCGGCGGCGGTGGTGGTCGCGGAGGCTTTGGTGGTGGCGGCGGCGGTCGCAGTGGTGGCGGTCGTGGTGGTTTTGGCGGTGGGGGTCGCGGCGGCTACGAAGGTGGTCGGGGATCGTAGACTAAAAATCCTAGTAAAAATATTGGAAACTGCTAAGAATTGTTGCTAAATCTTAGCAGTTTTTTATTTTTTGGCATTTTTATTTTAATAGTAATAGAATGTGAAAGTGCTTTTGGCTATATCAATCTCTTTTTTTTCTTCATTGTAGGGTCAGATAATGTACTCACATAAGTTTCGGATCAATTGGACCAATCTTATCTTTTTTTCAGGTCTACCCCTTGTTGCCATTGTGGGTACTGTTTTGCTTTGCTTTTTTGGTATTGTTCGTTGGCCGACTTGGGTTTTGGCTGGCACTTATATGTTATTAACTGGTTTAGCCGTTACAGCAGGCTATCACCGTCTTTACTCTCATAAAACTTATCAGGCGGCTTGGCCGTTACGCTTGATGTTATTGTTGCTGGGTGCTGGCACTTTTGAGGGCAGCGCTTTAGAGTGGTGTACCGATCACCGCAATCATCATCGTTATACGGATACCGATAAAGACCCTTACAATATCAAAGCAGGTTTTTGGTATGCACATATTGGATGGATATTTCGTCTAAATCCCGATGCACGTGATTTCAGTAATGTAGAAGATTTAAACAAAGACCCTTTAGTGTATTTACAAGACAAATACTACGTACCTATTGCTCTTTTCATGGGATTCATTCTGCCCATGGCTATTGCCATGTTATGGGGAGATCCTTGGGGTGGTCTTCTGATTGGCGGTGCGCTACGCATGTGTGTCAATCATCATTTCACTTTTGCAATCAATTCGGTTTGCCATTATTTTGGTAAAAAGACTTATTCAGATCGACAGTCGGCACGTGATAATTGGTTTACAGCGTTTTTAACGCTTGGTGAAGGGTTTCATAATTTTCATCATCAGTTTCCGTTGGATTATCGCAATGGCATTCGCTTTTTTGATTTTGACCCTACTAAATGGGTTATTTATTTATTGTCTCGAGTGGGTTTGGCTAAGGGATTAAAATGCGTAGGCGAACATCGAATTATTCACTATCGTTTGCAAATGCAAGAGCGGCAGTTATTAGATGAGTTGGTGCAAAGACAGGGTGCCAATGAAAATCAGTTAAAGCAAATTGCAGAGCCTGTACGAAATAAAATTGATCAAGTTTTGACAACAATGGACAGTCTCGAGAGAGAGTATATGCAACTCAAACAACAAAAGCTTGAAAAAGCTTATACTAGAGTGGGTGAATATCGAGCACATCTACATGCTTACCGGCAGCGTTTTAAAACTGCTCGTCGAGAATTAAAAATTCATCTCATTGAGTGGTCTGAAATGGTTAAAAATTGCAAGCAATTTGTTGGGTTCAATACTTCTCAGGTATAACCTGTCCCCTTCCCATTCGTTAGTACCGAAAGGAAATGAGCGGCGTCGTCGTCGGTAAGCGCCCGGCCGTTACTCGGGTACAATGCTGGGCGCCCAGGCTGATAAAGTTAAAATTGATAGTCATATAGATCTTTAATTGTTTTTTAAGTACAACATAAAACAATATAAAAATACTTTAACTAAATCTCTGAAACTAGCTTCACAAGCTTTTGGGCCGCGGTCGTAGAGGATGCAGGATTTTGTCCCGTGACGAGAAGACCATCAACGATTGCAAAACTCTGCCAATTTGGAGCTTTCTCAAAGAGCGCTCCCAGTCTTATCAGTTCATCCTCGACGAGGAATGGCACAACTTTCGTAAGCTTCATTTCTTCCTCTTCGCTGTTGGTAAAACCAGTCACGCGCTTACCTTTTACAAGAGGCTCACCTTTGTAAGTTACTCGATGGAGTACGCCAGGTGAGTGACATACCAAGGCAACCGGTTTGCCGGAATTGTAGAAAGATTCGATCAAGGCGATTGAAACGGGATCATCGGCAAGATCCCATAGGGGACCGTGACCACCGACATAAAATATTGTGTCGAAATCTTCTGCCTTGATGTCAGCAAGCTTGACCGTCTGGGAAAGAGCTTTTTTTGCCGCCTCGTCCTTCTTGAATCGAGCCATCGCGGGTGTCTGATTTTCCGGTAAATCGCTCTTTGGATCTATCGGAGGTTGCCCACCTTTCGGCGAAGCCAACGTCAGTTCCACACCTGCATCTTTGAAAACAAAGTAGGGCGCCGCAAATTCTTCAAGCCAGAAACCTGTTTTGCGACCCGTGTTGCCCAGTTGATCGTGTGAAGTTAACACCATTACTATTTTCATTTCCTTTCTCCTTTCTTCAATATCTCCAACATCGCATCTAATGCAAGAATATAACCATACATACCGCATCCCATAATGAGACCTATGGCAACTTCTGACAGTACACACTGAATCTTACGTTTGGGAAGATTGCTAATATGAATTTCAACATATGGCAGACTAGTGCCTTTTACACAATCTTTTAATGCATATCCTGCATATAAAAAGCCTGCAGGATTCATCACTAAACCATCAACTTTATTATCAGCTGCTTCATAAATTTTATTAATCGCTTCGCCTTCAACATTGGTATAAAAAATTTCTAATTCATAACCGTGTTGTTTGGCATGTGCGTATAAGCTTTCATTTAATTGATCTGGGGTTGTTGTGCCGTAAATTTCAGGTTCGCGTATACCTAAATAGTTTAGATTTGCGCCTTGTAATAATAATATTTTCTTCATATATATTCCCTCAACGTCTTGTTGGTGAATTCTGATTTTCCATTTTTTGTCTCCCTATCATCCCTATTTGATTGGCGCGCACTTTGTGAGCGCTATCAAGCTTTCACCACTTTTTGCGCAAAGGCTTAAACGCCGCGCGGAGTTCTTCAGCGAAGAGTTGCGGTTGTTCCCACGCTGCAAAGTGACCACCTTTGTTCACCTCATGGAAATAAATAAGCGTGGGATAGGCGCGCTTGGTCCAGCTTTGTGGTGCGCGATAGATTTCACCGGGAAAGACTGTCACGGCAACTGGAACAGTAATTTCCGCCGTCTTCTGCGATGCGGCGTTAAAGTTGTTGTTGTTATTTTCCCAGTAGAGCCGTGCGGAAGAGATAGCACTATTAGTCAGCCAGTAGAGCGTGATGTCATCAAGCATCTCATCTTTGGTGAGTGACTTTTCGGGATCGCCACCGCTATAGGTCCATTGGGCGAATTTGTCATACATCCAGGCTGCAAGGCCAGCAGGCGAATCCGTCAGTCCATATCCGACCGTCTGTGGGCGGGTGGACATCATCGCGCCGTAGGCAGCATTCTTCGTGAAAAAGGTGTTCAGTGAATCGAACGCGGCTTTTTCTTTGGCGGACAGCCCGGCCGGTGCCGGATCGCCATCTTGTAAGGCCTTCGCCACATCAGGGGGCACAGTTGCAGGCATGTTGACGTGGATGCCAAGTAGTCCAGGCGGTGCCTGACGCCCCATAGCGTCGGCTATTACCGAACCCCAGTCACCGCCTTGAGAAACGTAGCGCTTATATCCAAGCCGTTTCATGAGAACGTCCCAGGCGCGTGCAATACGATCGGGATTCCAGCCAGGATTTTGTGGCTTGCCAGAAAAGCCATACCCGGGCATCGATGGAATGACCACATCGAATGCATCTTCTGCACGACCGCCATAAGCTCTGGGATTAGTAAGCGGACCGATAGCTTTCGTGATTTCCAAAATGGAGCCAGGCCAACCATGGGTAATAATCAGTGGTAAGGCGTTTGGATTACGGGATTTGACCCAAATAAACTGGATGTCGATCCCGTCAATCTTGGTCACAAACATAGGCAATGCATTTAACTTGGCTTCGGTTTTACGCCAGTCGTAGCCCGTTCCCCAGTAGTGCATAAGTTCCTGGAGCTTCGCTAGTTGGACACCCTGGGATTGATCATTGACTGTCTCTTTGTCCGGCCACCGCGTAGCGGTTATGCGCTTGCGCATGTCAACTAGCTGCGCCTGTGGAAAATGAACGTGGAAGGGATGGATGGCTGTGTCTTCCGTTGAGGTTTTATTGGTGTTCGTCTGACTAATATTAGCAGTCTGAGCGCCAGTGACCGAGGTGGTTTGTGCAAAGCTCGCGGAGCTAAAAAAGGCAACACTAAGGACATATAAGAATGCTGAGTTGGTTATAAAACTCCGCCAATTAGGCGTGAACGTTGTTGATAACATGATTAATCATCCTTATAACACACCTGTGTGTCGCGAATTCCTATTTTCATTATTTATAATATATCAATAATATTTATTCATCAATCCTAAGCTAATGCGGCAATCGAAGCCATTCAATCCTCCGACACCCCCGCAAAGATTGGAGCATACACAGGCGATATCCGGTTTTAATGTTATTTAGCTAACAGAACTCTGGTTTGAGGAGCAATATCAACAAGTGCCACAACAGCGATTTTTTATGGAATAGAAAATAGTTATTCTTATTGGGCGCCCGCGAGGCCACCACAGATACTTTCATATATCGTATCGTTTAGCCGTAAGTGAAGTCCGGCTTGCTTTGCCCAACTTCGATAATATAACCATCAGGATCGCGAATGTAGCAGCGCGTCTCGCCGTACTTGTCCTTTGGCTCTGTGATAAACTCGGCTCCTCGACTTCGCCATAGTTCATAGCACGCTTGAATATCTGCAACGCGGATATTCATAAAGCTGCTGACTGAATCGGGATCGGCGGGGACGCTGAGCGTTACTGATGGTTTGTCGGGTGTCGGGCCTCCACCAACGTTGATAATGAGCCACGTGTTCGCGATCTGAATGTACCCCGGCGCGCCACTGCTGTCGCCTCTGCTTAGAATGCGACCTCCAAAGACCTGTTCGTAAAATCGAGCCGATCGTTCGATGTCGGCGACGGTGAGAAAGTGTGCGATGGTAAACCCATCCTGCGGCGGCATCTGATAGCTTTTCTGCTCGACTTGTACTTGGCTCATAGATTACTCCAATTCCGATTTGGTATTTATCTGTTAGCCAGAATACGTCGGATAGAAAACGTGGTCAAGTAAACGAAGTACTTGACCACGTTGCTATGAGGTTATCACATTGAACCTGGCATACTTGTTCGCGTGAAAGGACAAAATCTAGCAGCAGTTCACAAGTATTGGATTGAGAAATTGCGCTGCGCATTATGCGGGTATCTTGTTTCAGCCGATGTCCCTGATGCGATTGGCAATCAAAAATATGATGTGTAAAAGTTTAGACTTTATCTGACAGTTAAATCGAAATTGAAGAAGAAGTTTCTCGAGGAGAAGGGGGAGGGGATGTTTGTAATTGAGAAGTGGATAAATTTTCTAACCAAGCAAGAAACTCAGTTTTTTCTTTTTCATTTTCAAGAAAACCAACTGATCGTTTAAAAAATAATGGCGTCTTTTTGTTGATTTTGGCTTTTAGTTCTGCAATAAACTGATTTAAAATTTGTAGATTTTGTTCTGAACTAGTGGGATATTCTGCTCGTCCGGCATTTGTAAGGAATTTTTTAAGTATTTTTTTAAATATTGTTTTGCTATGCTGATATTTACCATCATATAAAAGTTTGAGTTGAGTCTTGAACCAATCAATGCTAACAGGCAAATTGCTAAGAGCGTTTTTTATATCATCGGTCCCTGTCTTTTTAAG
>JBAUEV010000080.1:0-2974 GCA_049678805.1 Gammaproteobacteria bacterium | reverse complement strand
TGCCTACAGTTGCCGCCATTCAAATGTGTTCTTCTCATCTTGTTGATGAAAATTTAAAAACAGCAGCACAGCTAATAACCAAAGCAGCTGCCAATGGAGCTATTTTGGTTGTTTTGCCGGAAATGTTTGCCATTATGGGAATGAACGACACTGACAAAGTGAAAGTTAGGGAGCCTATTGGCGATGGGAAAATTCAAACGTTTTTAGCTGCACAGGCTGTAAAAAATAAAATCTGGCTTGTTGGAGGCACTATTCCTATTCGTTGTGAAAATATTCCTAAAATCAGAGCTGCTTGTATTGTCTATAATGATAAAGGCAAAGCTGTTGCTCGATATGACAAAATCCACTTATTTGACGTAACGATTTCTGAAACTGAATCTTATAAAGAATCAGAGACAACAGAGCCTGGCAACGAACTGGCACTCGTGGATACTCCTATCGGTAAGCTAGGGTTAGCCGTTTGTTACGATATCCGATTTCCCACAATGTTTACCCAGCTTTTTAAACAGGGAATGGAAATAATGGCAATTCCCGCAGCATTTACAATAAAAACAGGCCAAGCACACTGGCAACTATTAGCAAGAAGCCGTGCCGTTGAAAATTTTTGTTATGTGATTGGTGCCTGCCAAGGGGGAACTCATACGAATGGCAGGCAAACGTATGGGAATACCTTGATTGTTGAACCTTGGGGCAGTGTTCAGCAAGAATTATTGGAACCGGGTAACGGCATTGTATACTCAAATATTAATTTAGAATATTTATACAAAATTCGTGCTGCTATTCCTGTTTCAGAACATCTAAAATAGAACTTACATTTTGCCAGGAAGTTGGCATGATAAATCTCTATTACTCAGATAGTACCAGATCCATTAAGTTGATGTATTAAATGGTTTTTTAATTCAAGTACAAATTTTTTATTCTTTCAGCTTCACGAATTCCAGATAAATATGCCCCATGAGTAGTTGCCAAATATTTTGCAGAAGTTGCCTCACCAGCAAAAAATAGGCGATCTGAAATAGGCTTAGCGATGGCATCATAATCACTACCGCTTGCACCGGTTGGAATATAAGAATACGAGCCGTAGGTAAATGGATCCTGTGACCAACGAGTATTTAGGTAAGATTCGGGCTCAGGCAATTGTGCGCCAAAGACTTTTTTGAGGTTACGCATTGTTTTTTCAATTAACTCTTCATCGTTAAAATTTTCTAATTGACGTGCTCTTTTACCACCACTAAAACCCATTAGTATAGGTTGTTTTATGAAATGTTGTAAGTTAAAAAATACTGGAATGGACAAAGTATCAAATTGGCTAAAAAACATGGCATGACTTTCACTAGGCCAAAATGGAGTTGGAAATTTGATTGCCGTTACATTAAACAAGCCCATTCCTAAACGCTGTATTGCTTTTTGTTTATAATTCGGTAATGGAGGATTAAATATTACATCATTCTTTTTTAGTACACCCAGTGGTACTGTAATAATCACAGCATCGGCATAAAAAACTGCCTTTTCCGTTATAAGCTCAATATCATTAGTTCGCGTATTAATTTTCCTTACGATCGTATTTAATTGAATAGAGCAATCCTTCGCAAGATAATCTAAAATAGGTTGATAACTACTCGTCAAAAAATAATCTTTACCAGGCCAAGCTTCTTCTTGATCCCAATGTCGCGCGGATAGAGATTCATAATTGGCACCCATATAACCTTCAAAAGCGAGAAGTCGTGTTTGAAAAAGATCTCGTTCGAGAGGAGAAAAAATTTCGTGGTCTACAAAAGGGGAAAGTGCTGAAGATAAAGAAATATCGTGTTTAGAACTTAAGGCCAGTTCTTTTGCTTTTTTTAACAATATCTGAAATTTTTCACGAAACTTTTGAACATTTTCATACGGGATGGGAATGCCATTACGATCAAATGTAATAAATTTATGAAGATCGAGAACGCCCATCTTTGCATGGGCATTCTTTACTAATTGTGTAATGGGATTATCCTCAGCGCCATGAATAAAACTTGCGCCACGACCCAAAGAAATGCCCAAGCTATTGTCTGTCCAAATCCGGCCACCATATCGATTGCGGGCTTCCAAAATAATTGCATCAAATCCATGTTCAAGCAGACGTGTACAGGCAGCAAGTCCAGCAATACCAGCACCAATAATAATAATTTTCTTTTGTGAAGTTTTTTTTATCATACAATTGATTAGATTACATAGGGATTGGGTTAAATTTACTATTAGGTCACTTCTATTTAATTTTAATACATCTAAACTTAGAAATCTAATAAAGTATATTTTTGAAGTGAAAATATACTTTCCCCAGAGCACAAAATCTCATGGGCTAGATTCTTCGGTATTTCGAATCGAAGATAATTCATTTTTGTTATCTTAAATAGAAAAAGGAACAAAACCATCTCAATTTTTGGCCATTAAGACGTGGCCGGAAAGTGTTCAACAATATAGTTGTATACAGCCTAGATAAAAAAGTAAAATACTTAAAATGAACGTCATTTATTTTCATTCGATATATCGTTATTAAAAATCAGTTATAAATACAGACTTCATTCGCTTATTCCAAAAAGGATAATTTATATAATGTCAGTTAAAAACGTTGTCAAAATGGGAGCTTCTAGTTTATTAACAAAATCAGAGCCTATAACACGGTTTTCTTGTGCTGAATTATATGAACTGATAAAAGATATGCGCGATACGATGAATGAAAAGGGCGGAGTGGGAATTGCAGCGCCTCAAATAGGGTGTAATAAACAAGTTATCATGTTTGGCTTTGATTCTAACCCTCGCTATCCGAATAAAAAACCGGTTCCTTTTACTATATTAATTAACCCAGAAATCGAAATTTTAACTAACGAAACAGTTGATGGCTGGGAGGGCTGTTTAAGCCTCACTGGTTTACGCGGACGAGTTCCACGATTCACCAAAATTAAATATAAGGGATTTGACGAAGATGGAACAGTTATAG
>JBAUEV010000079.1:0-2377 GCA_049678805.1 Gammaproteobacteria bacterium | reverse complement strand
GATAACGGGATGGTACAGGGATGTACCTTGGAGCACAAAACGATAGGGGTAATTCCTTAACTCAAAACAGCCCCATTTGTAACATGATAAGCAATACTGTATTCATGCACTGCCTCAACTAAAGCAGCCACATTCTCTGGTGGAACATCCGGATAAATACCATGTCCTAAATTAAACACATGTCCTGTGCCATGCCCATAACTGGCTAAAATGGCTTGCACTTCCTGGCGAATAACTGCTGATTTAGCATACAACACTGCCGGATCAAGATTACCTTGTAGCGCTACGTGTTTACCTACGCGTTGTCGTGCTTGACCAATATCCACTGACCAATCCACACTAATAGCATCGCATCCTATACCCGCCATCGCTTCCAACCATTGACCACCTTGTTTAGTAAAAATAATGCTAGGTACACGTTGCCCTTGTACTTCGCGAGTTAACTGCCTAATGACATTTCTCATATAATGAAGCGAAAAATATTGATACTGTGGTGTTGTTAAAATTCCCCCCCAAGTATCAAATAGCATCACAGCTTGTGCACCCGCAGCAATTTGCGCATTTAAATACACGGCAACTATATCAGCCAAAAAAGCTAACAATTGATGCAGCATCGTTGGTTCTTCGAGCATTAAGCGTTTAATTATTATAAACCGTTCGCTTGGAGCACCTTCCACCATATAAGTAGCTAAAGTCCAAGGACTGCCAGCAAAACCGATGACGGGTAATTGATTTTTTAATTCTCGACAAACACGCTGAATTGTTTCGCTAACATAAGATAAACGACCTTGCACCTCTTGCAAATCATAGGGTAAAGCACGCAGATCATGTAGAGTGCGGATTGGTTTTTGAAAACGCGGGCCTTCACCTTCAACAAAGTGTAAACCAAGTCCTAATGCGTCAGGAATGGTTAAAATATCTGAGAAAACAATGGCTGCATCTAATGGGAAACGTCGAATAGGTTGTAGGGTTGCCTCGCAAGCTAATTCTGGCGTTTTACATAGTTTTAAAAAGCTGCCTGCTTGCGCCCGCAGAGCACGATATTCCGGTAAATAACGCCCTGCCTGACGCATAAGCCAAATAGGGGTTTTATCTACAGATTGACGCAATAAAGCACGAATTAGGCGATTATTTTTAAGGGGTAAATTGGTCATGTCAATAGCTACTCAATTATCTATATTTGTTCATCTATGAAGTACCACCTTACCTCCATAGGATAATATTTTTCAACTATTAAATTACCTCGCCAAATATTTCATACACATTCTGGTTCGTCAAGGTTAATGTTTCATTCTAATTTTGTTCCTAAACTCTGCAAGGGTAGTTTTAAAACGTACCAAACATTCAGCAGGAGTTTTACCTAATTTTACGATAAAGCCCATATGATCGTAATAACTGGTGGGTTGCTTGATCTTATCACCAGGTTTTACTTCGCATTCATATAATTCAGATTTCGATAGAGACAAATGAGTAGGTAGCGAAATAATTGTACCAGGCATAAGAGGTATTCTGCCCGAAAATCCACAATATTTAGAGTGCTTAGGCAGTAATGAAAAGACTGTTTCGTCTTCGGTGCAAAGGTATTTAAATAGGCACTGTTCTAAGGAAGGAATAAATAAAGCACCTAATAATTTATAAACCCAACTTCCTCCTGAACGCGCCGCTATCTCATTGAGCAGAATATTTTCTCCATTTTCATCCATCCATAGCTCAGCGTGAAAAATATAAGTATTAACATTATCAAACTCATTCAGTAATGTTCGAGTATAGTTGAATAATTTCCTAGCTTTAACGGAACTGGTCGGTATGGTTAAACTGCCTGCATATTGCATTGAAAAATATTTTTCTGGCGAGAAATCAATGCCAGCATGATAACCCAAGTATTCGGAAGCATTAATAGTTATTATTTTTCCGTGATGGATTAAGCCATCCACATGTGCCATCGAAGCTTCAATATATTCTTCTGCCAACATATCAAACGGTTCTTCAATATCACTTATGCCGGATATTTCTATAATAAACTGCAGAAAATCTTTTTTGTTTTTTAACACCTTAAATCCAAGATTTCCAGCTTTCTTTCTCGGCTTAATAATGATGGGATAATTAACTTTTTTGATGAATTTTAATAAATCAAGCGTGTTATCAATCTTAGCAAACTTCGGAACTTTAAGACCAATTTTTTTTGCCCTATTTTTCATTAGGAATTTATCACGAAAAAGTTCCACAGCTTTTGGTTTCTGACCAGGAAGCGATAAATAATCTCGAATTCTTGCTGCACGTATGAGATCAAACTCACGTAAAGCTATAACTCTTTCGAACTTAAAAGTTTGATATAGGTCAATAGCAGCTAATTCTATTAATCCTGAAGTATAGTAAT
>JBAUEV010000078.1:0-3484 GCA_049678805.1 Gammaproteobacteria bacterium | reverse complement strand
GGCTGATAGGGAACAAAACCATATTTCTCCATGAGCTTTTTTAATAGCAAACGATGATGATAGGCCACTAAGTTAATAGCATTATTATCGTTATGTGATAATTCATCCATGCAATCAAATCCCGTGCCCATGTCAATGCTGCCATCATGAAACCTTTTTAAATAAGGGACAAAACAAGCGATTAATTTTTGTCCAGGATGGTATTGTTCTTGTGCTAAGTTGGATATTGGCACGAGGGTAAGATCAACAGTGCTACCGCGAGTATGGCTAGATTTAGCAGCAACATAACCTAATTTAAAAAAATCAACTTTATTAACGCGAGGATAAAATTCAGCTTTCATCTGCTGAGCATTAGGTTGCTGACTCCAAGCAATGAAATCATCTACTGCCATTTGTGGCCGATAGCAATCATAAACTTTTAAAGATAAAGCAGCATGCTGTAGCTCTTTTTGTGTATTTGCCAGGGCTAAAGCTGCAGGTTTAGTAAGAATACATTCCCCTGTTTCATAGCCTTTAATAGGGCGGCCTATAAAATTATGATAGGTCGAATAACGTATGTCTTGCACAATGGTGGCATCAATATCTTTTAGATAAACAAAACCAGGCGGTAAATGATTGGAATTAGCAATAAGGAGGCTGGGGTAACAGAGGCAAAATATAAAGATCATTAGGATCAAATATATATTTTTCATTTTAATATCCTGTTATTTAAAATGTTTTGTAAAAACAAGAAATTTATTCAGAAGGATGAGGGGCATGTTTTTTCATAAGCTCACTTATTTCCTCTTCAAAGCCAAAATGATGCAGCTCCTTTAACCGCATAGGATAAAGTTTACCCTGTAAATGATCATATTCATGTTGTACCAAACGTGCATGAAAACCTTGCACTTCACGCTGAAAAAATTCCCCAAATTGATCGTAGCCACTATAGCGAATATGCGTATAACGCGGCACAAAACCTCGTAATCCAGGAGTACTTAAACAGCCTTCCCAGTCATCTTCCATTTGTGAAGTAAGAAATTCAACGGTGGGATTAATCAGCACAGTTTGTGGCACGCTTTCTGCATGCGGATAACGTAACGATTTTTCAAAGCCAAAAACTGTAACTTGATAACTCACTCCAATTTGTGGAGCAGCAATACCTACACCACCCGTTGCACGCATAGTGTTAAATAAATCCTCAATTAATTGTATTAATTCAGGTGTGTTAAACTCTGTAACAGATTTAGCAACTTGATATAGTAAAGGATTGCCCATTTTGATAACAGGTTGCACTGGCATTGTTTATTTCTCTAAAAAGGTTTGAATAATGTGATTCATTTGCTGCGGCTGTTCTAACATTAATACGTGCTTTGCGAGAGCGATTTCTTTAAATTCGACATTTGGCAAGTCGCGATAAAACTCAATACTCTGCTGTGCCGGTACTAAATTATCGGAATAACTAAATAAAACTAAAGTGGGTTGTTTTATTTGTGTTGGATCTATCTTGGGTAAATAGGCCATATTGAGTACCAGTTCTTTCATAACATGCAAAGAATTTTTGCGAGCTTCTGCCATCTCGGATGTGACTAACTGCTGATCAGTTTGAGGATGAAAAGCTAAGTGTGCAAATTGTTTATTAAGTAAAGTACGAAAAATTTCCATAATAAAGACAGGCAAACGAAACACCCAAGCTGGCACTTTAGGTGTAAAACTGGTGGGGGCAATTAAAATCAGTTTGTTAATTTTATCGGGATTTTTTAAGGCTAAATAACTGGCAAATGCGCCGCCGTAGGAATGACCAATAACAATGTTTTCTTCAGTAGCGTAACGATCAAAAATGGCTTGATGATCTTGGCTAATTTCAGCAAAACTGTAAAGCGTTTTGTTGGTAGCGTTTTTAGGCCGATCGCTTTTGCCGTGCCCTAAATTATCGAGTGCCACGATATTGTAATCTTTAGCAAAAAATGCGATTTGTTCCCGCCATTGTAGCATTCGTCCACCCGCGCCATGAAGCAGAAAAAGGGTTTTTCGACTATTAGCATTGTGATGAAAAATATGCAAACGACGTTTGGGACGAATTTCTATTTGCAGAGGGTTTTCATCTGTGATTATAAGCATATATGTTTATCATTTTGCCAAATTTAAGTTTTAAATAATCATAAAAATAGAAGTTAAGATGTAATACGGAATTATAACACAAATACATACTAATTAATTGGTTCTTAGTTCTCCAGATGCAGCGTAAGTTATTGATTTTAATGAATTTTATAATATGTCAACAAAGAAATGGGGGGCTAAGAGTTTCTGTGTGCCATTAACTTCCTTGCTATACTTTATGTAAGAGAAACACAATAAATGAGGTGCGTTTTGTTGTGGGAGGGGGAAATGAGCCATCTTTGGTTACGTGCAGAAATTAGACCGTTTGAAAGAAGATCATTGTTGCTTCCGGAGCATGCTGGTCTTTTGGTTAAGAGCGGGCATACAGTAAGTGTAGAGCGATCCGCACAACGAATATTTTCTGACGAAGAATACGAAAAAAATGGCTGTAAAATGGTACCGTCTGGTACTTGGCCTTCTGCCCCAAAAGATGCCTATATTTTAGGCATTAAAGAATTGCCTTCCGAAACTTTTCCCTTACGGCATAAACATCTTTACTTTGCTCACGTTTACAAAAAACAAAAAGGTGCGGAAGCGATCTTAAAAAGATTTCAGCGTGGAAAAGGGGTATTATTGGATTTAGAATATCTTCTTGATTTTAAAAATACACAATTAGTAACTCAAGCTGCTGGTTTTTGGGCCGGAATTAGCGGAGCTACTGCTACTTTGCTGATTTGGGGGCAGAAAAAATTGGGTGCTGAGCCACCTTTTGTGATTCCTGAATATTATTCAAATTTCAAACATGCAATAAAAGATCTGAAAAAAATGCTCATTAAAACAGGTTCGCCTAGGGTGTTAATAATTGGGGCTAAAGGTATGACAGGGTCTGGAACGAGGAAACTGTTAGATAAAATTAAAATTAAATATACTGATTGGACACGTGCGAATACCCAATCACCAGGACCATTTTTAGAAATTTTAAATTTCGAAATCCTGTTTAATTGTGTAATGGTTGCAGAAGATACACCTCAATTCCTGACAAATGAAAGTTTAGCTAAGAATAAAAAATTGTCACTTATTGGTGATATCAGTTGTGACCCCATCAGTCCCTATAATCCTTTACCGCTTTATAATTCTCCTACCACATTTGCACAACCAACAGTACGTGTTATGGCGGCAAATAACCCAGTGGATATTATGGCTATTGATAATATTACTAGTTTGCTGCCAAAAGAAAGCAGTTGTTATTGTGGATGCTTATTCAACTGGCAAATATTATGCGCCAGCTTTTATTGGGCGTGGTTATCAATGTATTCATGTCGACACCCAACCAAAGCTACCCGATGCTATTGCTAAAGCACTAGTGTTAGATCTGCGATTTTTTACTGAGAATATTATTTTAGAG
>JBAUEV010000077.1:0-15862 GCA_049678805.1 Gammaproteobacteria bacterium | reverse complement strand
ACTGTAGGGTGGGCAAAGAATGAAATTCAGCGAACAATGGTTACGTACCTGGGTAACACCAAAACTTAATACCGAACAACTAGCCGCACAACTCACCATGGCGGGCTTAGAAGTGGAAAGTATTGCCCCCGTGATCCCTGATTTTAACAAAGTCGTAGTCGGAGAAGTGATAGCAGCCCAGCAACATCCCGATGCAGAACGTCTTACCGTTTGCCAAGTAACAGTAGGCAGTGAACAACCATTAACCATTGTTTGTGGCGCCAGTAATGTGCGAGTGGGACTAAAAGCCCCCGTCGCTTTAGTAGGTGCTATTTTGCCAGGTGATCTCAAAATCAAAAAAGCACGGCTTCGTGGCGTTGAATCGCAAGGCATGCTTTGCTCAGCATCCGAATTAGGTTTTATGGATGCAGTCAAAGGATTAATGGAATTACCTGATGATGCACCTATTGGTATGGATTTTAGAGATTATTTGCAACTCAATGATTCTATCTTAGACATCAATATTACTCCTAATCGTGGTGATTGCTTAAGTGTTGCAGGCTTAGCACGTGAAGTGGCCGCATTAAATGATTGTCAACTAAATGCGCAACTGATAAAGCCAGTTGTACCCACTATCCCTGATACTTTTCCCGTGAAAGTATTAGCGCATAATGCTTGTCCGCGTTATGTAGGACGTGTGATTCGTGGAATTGATTCCAATGTTAGAACCCCTCTCTGGATGCAAGAAAGATTACGGCGCAGTGGTTTGCGCAGCATTCATCCGGTAGTTGATATCACCAATTACGTCATGTTAGAGCTTGGCCAGCCGTTACACGCATTTGATTTACAGCAATTGTCCGATGAAATTCAAGTGCGAATGGCACAGCCGCATGAAAAAATTATATTACTTGATGGTCAAGAAGTTATTTTAACTGAAAATACCTTAGTTATTGCCGATGCCAAACAGCCGCAAGCGATAGCCGGCATTATGGGAGGAGCTGCTTCAGGGGTGTCAGGATTAACTCGTGATGTTTTCCTAGAAAGTGCATTTTTCGCACCCATTCTTATTGCCAGTACCTTGCGACACTCGCCTATGCAATCGGATGCAGCCTACCGTTTTGAACGTGGTGTAGATTATCAACTACCCGTCACTGCGATGGAACGTGCTACGGCGTTATTATTGGAAATCTGTGGTGGTCAAGCTGGACCTCTAATTGAAACCGCCCATACGCCTGCTTTACCCAAACAAGTTATTATTCATCTGCGTCGTCAGCGCATTCCCCGGGTGTTAGGAATAACTCTCACTGACGAGGAAGTAGTAGCGATTTTAAGCCGGTTAGGTATGGAGGTACAACCTTATGAGGATGGTTGGCAAGTTAAAGTGCCAAGTTATCGTTTTGATCTCACTTTAGAAGTTGACTTGCTCGAAGAATTAGCGCGTTTTTATGGTTATGATCGTATTGTGGCGAAAAAGCCCCAAGCCCCTCTTAGAATAGTGGTACCATCCGAAAAACGACTATCATCGTCTCGATTCCGTGAAGCTTTGATTGATAAGGGATATCAGGAGGTCATTGCTTACAGTTTTGTGGCGCCTGCTTTACAGACCCTATTAACTGGCCAGCAACCCTCTTTAAAGCTGAATAATCCAATTTCCAGTGATATGGCGGTGATGCGCACACATTTATGGCCTGGTTTATTACAGGCGGCGTTGTATAATCAACGTCGGCAGCAAGCACGTGTACGCATATTTGAAATAGGTTTATGTTTTACCCAGCAAGAAGGACAATTACAACAGCGTATGAAACTGGGTGGTCTTGCCATGGGCAGCGCTTATCCAGAACAATGGGGAATGCCGCTACGGATAGTGGATTTTTTTGATATCAAAGGTGATCTGGAAGCATTGTTAGGATTGACCAAGCAAGGACAAGAATGGCAATTCCATCCTGGAAGTCATCCCGCTTTGCATCCAAATCAAACAGCAGCAATAAAATTAAGAGATCAAACCATTGGTTACGTAGGGGCATTACATCCTAGCCATGAGCAGACTTTAGAATTGCAAGGACCGGTTTTTTTATTTGAGTTAGATTTAGAGGCGCTGCAACAAGGACAACTACCACAATATCGTGCATTATCAAAATTTCCAGCAATTCGCCGTGATCTTGCGTTGGTAGTCGCTCAAGAAGTAGCTATTCAGCCGATTTATCAGGAAATCATGCGTTTATCAGATGATTTGTTGCAACAAGTGCAATTATTTGATATTTATCAAGGCAAAAGCATTGAGGTAGGCAAGAAAAGTTTAGCATTAAGCTTGACCTTTCAACATGCTTCGCGCACTCTCATAGAAGAAGAAGTTAATGTATTATTGCAAAAAATTATCGCAGGATTACAACAAACATTTGGTGCCAAATTGAGGGAATAAATCATGACATTGACTAATACTAAAGCAGATTTAGCGGCTCATTTGTTTCATACCCTTGGCTTGAACAAGCGAGAAGCCAGCGAATTGGTTGAGTTATTTTTCGAAGAAATTTGCCAGGCTTTAGAAAAAGGGGAATCAGTAAAATTATCTGGATATGGTAACTTCAACCTGCGTGATAAAAAACAACGTCCTGGTAGAAATCCTAAAACCGGCAAAGAAATTCCTATCTCAGCGCGAAGAGTAGTAACCTTTCGCGCTGGCCAAAAGTTGAAATCGAGAGTAGAAGTTTATGACAGAACTAAAAAAGAAGAAAACATTTGATTCGTTAACTGACCTGCCAGCAATTCCAGAAAAGCTTTATTTTACAATTGGTGAAGCAGCTAAGCTTTGTGAATTAAAACAATATGTATTGCGTTATTGGGAACAAGAGTTTCCGCAATTATCGCCTACCAAACGTCGTGGTAATCGGCGCTATTATCAACGCAAAGAAATATTATTAGTCCGGCAGATTAAGCACTTACTTTATGGGCAGGGCTACACAATTGAAGGTGCACGTGCTAAGTTAGGAGAAGGATTAGCAGCGAATGTATCAGAAAAAGCCCAACTGCTTTTAAAAGAGACCTTGCTCGGTTTAGAAAACTTGTTGGCGGAACTTGAAACAGCTTAAAATCCGTAAGAGGGTGTCTTGAAATTCGCTTTGCGGGGCGTAGCGCAGCCTGGTAGCGCACTTGCTTGGGGTGCAAGTGGTCGCCGGTTCAAATCCGGCCGTCCCGATCATTTACTAAATCAGGAATAGAGAGTAAGGTGAATGGATAAACGATTATTAGAAATATTGGCCTGCCCTCTTTGTAAAGGCAAATTGCAATACCACAAAGAGACGAAGGAACTCGTTTGTCGCTTTGATAAACTTGCTTATCCAATTCGTGATAACATTCCGATTATGTTAGAAGATCAGGCTAGACGCTTAACTTTAGACGAGGGCGTTTAATGGAATTCCGTGTCATTATCCCAGTCCGATATGATTCTAAACGTTTACCAGGCAAAGCATTACTTGACCTTGCAGGTAAACCCATTATGCAGCATGTTTATGAACAAGCGGTAAAAAGTGGCGCTGAAAGTGTCGTGATTGCCACCGATAATGACAAAATACGCAAAGTTGCAGAAGATTTTGGTGCGATGGTGTGTGTTACTTCCCCTGAACATCGCTCTGGAACTGAACGCTTATCAGAGGCGATTGTTGCGTTAGGTTGTGATGATGATGAGGTGATCGTCAATGTCCAAGGTGATGAACCGCTGATTCCACCGACGGTGATTCGTCAAGTCGCACAAGATTTGCTTTATCACGATAATATCAAAGTTGCTACGTTGTGTGAGCCTATCCGAAATGTGGAGGATTTATTTAATCCTAACATAGTGAAAGTAGTGATGAATCGCCGTGGCTTTGCGCTCTATTTCAGTCGGGCACCCATTCCGTGGAATCGAGATCAATTTTCTTCACAGCAAGAAAAAATCAAAGGCAAGTTGCAAGGAGACTATTTCCGCCACATAGGGCTTTATGCCTATCGTGCAGGTTTTCTGCCCGAATATTTACAACTGGAAGTTAGTCCTTTGGAGCAATTAGAATCTCTTGAGCAATTGCGAGTCTTATGGCACGGTGGCCGTATTCACGTTGCTGTCGCCAAAGAAAAAATACCCCCGGATGTTAATACTGCGGAAGACTTAGAGAAAGTTCGCGCTTTATTTTCTAAGGCTAAAAAAGGATAAAAATTCAGATCGCCTATGTACCGCTTCGAACACCACAGTAGATGCCGTGGACAAGTTACTTTTGTATTAACTTATCCTCAACCACATCCAAACAAATTTCATCATATTGTTCTAAATCATGATTTTCGACTTTGAGCGCCTGCATTTTTTGGATAATGTCACGAATATCATCAGGAAGTTCTTCACTTAGGGCATTTTCGCCTGGCCAGGACGCATCACGTGTTGTCTTATCAGGCCAACGTGAATAAGCCACCCATAAACCGTTTTCTCCTTTATGTAAACAAGAGCCTATCGCGCCACGTTTTTGTATAAAGTAATCGACAAGTTTATTCCAGTACGTTTGATAAACAACTTCATGATGCGGCTTTAATTTAAATTGATAAATGACAGCAAACATATTGAGCATTAAATGATTACATTTTAATTGTTGGGGCTGATATTGTTTTAGGTAATTCTTGCGGTTTTATTTCGGGTTGTTCTTTTTTGGCTTTGGGTCGAGGAATTATTGACAGACGAGAATCGCGTGCCGCTTGTAGGCTAGTATGTAATCTGTTTTTTTCTCCCTCTTGTTGTTTTTGCGCCGAGCGCTGGTTCAGTTCTTGCTGCTCTACTCGTTGAACGCGTAATTTGTCGTTATCTGTGAAAGTTGATGGTTTGGCTGGGTAAAATTTGATTTGATATTGATCTCTATAGGTGAAGGACGTTATATCATTTTCACGTTGTGCAGCGTTGAGCAATTGTGGGCCTGGTGGTTTAAAGTTAATGTATATACCGTTATCGGGACTATTGGTTAAAACAACTATTGATTCTCCAGCAAATATATCTTTGTAAAAATGTTCACCTAGTTTCGCTGTTTGAGCATCGCCACCACCAATCAACCATAGCTTCTGCACATTTGGATATTGTTGAGAAACTAATTCATTAAGTTTTAAAAAAAGAGCCTGCCCAAAGTGTATCTGACTTCCTCCAGCATCTTTATGTCTAAATTCTTGAGCTAATGTCACATCGTGAGCATAAACTCGAGAATTATCGGCATAAAAAAACAAAAAAACACATCCAATCAGTTTATCATTATGAAATATGCCAATAGGAAGTGCATTGGGATGTTCGATTCGATTTTTCATACCTAGGCTACTGTAAAGCCCTTCTCTTATTTTGATAGAGGGTAAATAGCCAGATTTTTCCAGTAGATCTAAAAATTCCTCATTTCTTTCTAGTAATTTTTGTCGATCAGTAACGATCTGATAAGTGCCATCTGAGAATTTCTTAAGATGTTCATCTATGTTTTCTTTTTCATAAACTTTTGGAAGTTGTTCTTCCAGCTTAGTTCGTGCGATCGATACCACATTGGGATTTAAATTCATATTTAAAAAACCAGCATCTTTTAAAGCCAGATGTAAATTTATACGTTGTTCGCCTTGAATATGATCGGCTATTTCAACACTGGTTTTTCCACCAAATTGTTGTGTTACCACTTCAAACAAGTCTTGAACAAATGCTTGATATTGGCGAGGATCGTCAGGTAAATCTTTGATTACAAAGAATTCCATCGCGTCGTGCGGATGAGCGGTCTGATCTACGAGAGTTTTTCCATTATAGATTAAATGTGCGCTCGTGGGGGTAATTTGATGAATATCCAACGGCATAAAAAGTATCCTCGATTTTTATTATCAATTAAAAATTATATCTTTTTAATCTACAAAGTGTCAACTTTCAAAAGGTATAGCTAAGGATGAATTGTCTACATTATTACAGATTATTTCACAAAGCTTTTCTGCGAGCGTAGATTTAGGCATTTTGGAGATGTGTAAAGGTTCTCGATCGGGCTGCAAAACCCATACTTCGTTTTCATCAGCATAAAAAGCGTTGTTTTCTTGAAGTAAATTAGCGATTACCATATTCGCTTTTTTCTGAGTTAATTTCTGTTGAGCATTTTTTAATAAATGATCGACTTCTAATGCAAACCCTACAGTATAAGGTGGTTGATCTAATGCGGTAACTGTTTTCAAAATATCAGGATTGTTACTCAACATCAGTTGCAGATTTTTTTCTGATTTTTTTATTTTTCCTGAAAATGGTTTTTCTAATTTAAAATCAGTCACCGCAGCGGCAGCAATAAAAATATCGCATTCATTTGCGTGTTGCATCACCGAAGTTAACATTTCAGCGGCCGAAGTTACAGCTACAAATTTGGCTACGCTAGGAGGGGGTATTGTGCAAGGGCCCGAAATCAAAGTTACATTTGCGCCCTGATTGTGAAAAGCTTGTGCCAAAGCGTATCCCATTTTTCCTGAGCTGTGGTTACTGATAAAGCGTACCGCATCAATGGCTTCACGTGTGGGGCCGGCGGTGATTAGTACACGCAAACCTATTAATTTATTGCTTATTTGATTGGTTAATTGCTCTAGAATTTCTTCGGGTTCTAACATTCTCCCGAGGCCTACATCACCACAAGCCTGCTCACCACTGGCAGGCCCTAAAATTCGCACTCCCTGTTGTTGCAGTTTTTTAATATTATCTTGAGTAACAGGATGATGCCACATTTGTTGATTCATCGCGGGAGCGATAAAAATGGGTACATTGGCAGCTGCAAGGCAAGTAGTGCTGAGCAGATCATCAGCAAAACCGTATGTCAGTCGTGCAATACTTGAAGCACTCGCAGGTGCAATTAAGATGTAATCTGCCCAGCGAGCTAAATCAATATGTTCCATAGCAGCATGAGTAGGATTAAATAAATCAGTAAATACCTGGTTACCTACAATGGCTTGAAAAGTCAGTGGTGTAATAAATTGTTGCGCGCCTGGAGTCATAATGACGCGTATTTCAGCATTTTGTTTTAACAGTAGGCGGGCGATTTCAGCCGCTTTATATGCGGCAATACTGCCAGTAACGCTCAAAATGATTTTTTTACCTTTTAATGGGGTCATGACGATACTCACCGATTTTTCTCTAACATAAGTCGCAATCCATGCAAAATTAAGTCAGGAATAATGATAGTAAATATATTTTCATGTTCAAAAAGATAAGCAAAACCACCCGTACCAATAATAACGGGTTTTTTACCATCAAATGCTTCTTGAGTTAAACTTCTAATAATTTGTTGTGATGCACCTAATTGCCCATAATAGAGACCACTTTGAATATGTTGTTCAGTCGTTTTGCCTAAAACTTGTTTGGGTTTGATGATTTCAACAGGCGGTAATTTGGCGGTATTGAGATGAAGTGCTTGCATTGCGAGCTTTAATCCAGGCATGATGACCCCACCTACATATTCTTTTTTCGAAGAAATAGCGCAGTAGGTAGTAGCGGTGCCAAGATCAGTAATGATGATGTTTTTATCGGGAAAATGATGCACAGCAGCAATGGCGTTAGCGATACGATCAGCGCCTAACTGTAATGGGTTTTTAACTTGTAATTTAATACCCGTTTTAACACCCGGTTTGAGGGCAAAAGGTTCTATATTAAAATATTTAACACAGGCTGAAGTAATGGAGTAATCCAAAGAAGGCACTACTGAACATAATGAAATTTTGGTAATTTGTTTCGGATCAATAGTATTTTCTCGTAGCACAGCCCTAAGAAATAAGCCGAGTTGGTCTGATGTGACTACTTGCTCACTCGCATAGCGAAAACGTAATTTTATTTTTTCACCGTCGAATACACCACCAAAAATATGTGAGTTACCTACATCAAGACATAATAGCATTTTAGTTTACCTCGTATCTTTTTTAATTTCATCGAGCGAGATATTATCAATTAGACGTATATGATCGAGTTTAACAGCAGCGAAACGTCGTTGAAAATGCTCTATTACATAATCTACAGAAAAACCGCGTTGTTTTAATTGGTCAGCAATTTCTTGACAAGAAAGATTGCTCTGAAAAATTTCGGGAAATTGTTGCGCTTGTTGTCTTTGTATAGATGATAAGAGGTTATTGCGAGAACTATAAGGTAATCCGGAATTTTCTCGAATAGTAGGGCAAGCAATAATTTCAGTATCAATAAAGAAATTTTTCACTAAACCTTTTATTAATTGAAGTTGTTGATAATCTTTTTCACCAAAGTAAGCTTTGTTTGGCAACACTAACAACAATAATTTCATAACTATCGTTAGCATGCCATCAAAATGGCCAGGCCGATATTGCCCTTCCATAAGAGGACTTAATTGAGATTCGCTTATGCGGTAGCTGTAATGATCTGGATATAGTTCTTCATAAGAGGGCGCCAAAAGATAATGAATTCCTAATTTTTCTGCCAATTGGCAATCATCACTGAATGTTTGAGGATATTTTTTAAAATCTTCTGGGTTATTAAATTGGGTAGGATTAACAAAAATACTCAGTACAGTAATGTCATTTTCTGCCACCGATTTTTGTAACAGTGATAAGTGCCCTTGATGTAAATTTCCCATGGTTGGGACAAAACCAATGGTGTGTTGAGCGACAAAGTTTTTTCGTAGCTCTCGCCATTGAGGAATTGAATGAATAATGTTAAGCATTTTTCACCTAGTATGAATGAGTTTCGATTTCAGGGTATTGGCGATTTTTCACATCTTTTACATAATCATTTAAGGCATTTTGTACTAATGAAAAACCATTTAAATAGGTTTTAAGAAATTTTGGTTTTGTATTGCATTGTAAACCGAGTAAATCTTGTAATACTAATACTTGACCATCGGTATGAGGGCCAGCACCAATACCAATGGTGGGAATAGATAAAGATTCGCTGATGCGTTTGGCCAGTAACTGTGGTATGCACTCTAATACCAAGGCAAATGCACCTGCACGTTCAAGCGCTTGCGCTTGTTGAAGTAAATTTTCTGCAGTTTTTTCATCCCTGCCTTGCACTTTATGGCCACCTAATGCATGAATAAATTGTGGTGTTAGACCAAGGTGTCCCATTACAGGAACGCCTGATTGCACTAAGTGGCGAATAATGGCGAGATTGCCAGTGGCACCTTCTAATTTTATTGCTTGTGCGCCAGCACGTAACATTTCTGCTACGACAGTGCACGTTTCACTGCGCGACTGGCGATAGGATAAAAAAGGTAGATCTGCAATAATAAATTTGTTGCGCAAACCACGTGTCACTGCTTGGGTGTGTGCTGTTATCATGGCCACAGTTGCTGCCGTGGTATTATCATGACCATGCATTACCATGGCTGAGCTATCACCTACTAATACGCAATCAATATCAGTTTCTTCAATAATTTTGGCAAAGGAAAAATCATAACAAGTTACCATAGTAATGGGTTGACCTTGTTCTTTCATTTTTTGAAAATCAAGCACACTTTTCATATATATTAATCCTCTACTTTTGGTTCGATTTTATATATGCTTGAACAAAGCTCGCATATACTGCCTGAAAAGGATCATCTTTCAATGCTTGCAGGTTTTGACTTATGGTTGCTTGGTCATTGCGAGCGAGGGGACCAGTTAATGCAGTGGTATTTTGTTGTTGTAAATTTGTTAATGTTTGCTGCAAAAATGGGAAGGTTGCTTGCTCAGGAATTTGCCATCGTGTAGCGAGTTCTTTAAAAAATTTTTGCCAAAGAAGGGTGGTAAAATTATTCGTCATTACACATAAGCTGTGATAATACGCTTTCATTTGCCTAGGAATTGTAAAATGCGGATTGGGTAATCCTGGCAATAATTCTGCAAAATTTGTGGTTGTTTGTTCGATGATAAAAGGAATTTGGCGATAATTTGAAGTCGGATATAGAACATTGCTGAAAGTCATCAAAGGATGCGCACCGAAGGCGCGATCAGAGAGATGGCAGCCTGAAAAATGAATGAGGGTTTTTTCGGTTAAATCAGTGTGTTCGGTAATAAATGGTTCAATGGCACTGTCTTTGATGAGCAATAAAACATGGGTAGCGTTTTTGACGGTTTCTTGTAATGAATAATGAGTTTGCCGATGCCAATGAGAAAAGGGAAGGTCAAGCGATTTAAGATAATGGCACATATGTTGTGCTACGCGGCCATTACCGATGATGCTGTATTGTGGTACTTGTCGCATAGATCAAGTCCTAATCTAAAAATATATAAATCAGCCCTAATATAAAAACCGTCATTGCTAATTAAGTCAATGCGATTGTTGCTAATAATAATAAATTGCTGATAATGATGCAAGAGGTCTATCCTCTATCATCCCGTTATTGTCCGATGTTGTTGAATAAATAGAGCCCGTGGGCAAAGGAGCGCAGCGACATGCCCACTAATTATAACTTTTAATTATTTAAGGGGGTATTATGCCTTTAAAACCTTTATTTCCTGCTAAACAGCTTGAAAAAATCCCTGTTGCGGATAAACCTTTATCTCAAGGGGGAAAGATAACATATTTGTCTCCTGAGCAATTTAAGGAAAAGTTTGGTTGTGAGTGCACTGCAAGTATATGGGGTACAGAAGAACAAGCCAGCGATTATCAAAAGCGATGGCAAAAAGCATTAAGTAACTCCGGCAAGTTAACAGAAACTGAGCTGAAAATTCTCCATCGCCTTGATAATCCATTTGAGGATGCAGTAATTTGTTTTATTGATGAAAAGGTTGGTTATGGTCTTTTTGCAAAAAAAGATATCGCTGCTGGAACTATCATAGGTGTTTATAGCGGTACTTTAGGAAAAGCTAAAACATTTGAGGAAGCGCATGATGCTTATGACTATACCCTTGATAAAAATGCAAATGACATAGTAAGTGCCAAAGAGAAAGGTGGTATTACTCGTTTTATGCAGCACCTTCCTAATAATTATGAAAAATAGAGGGCGTACACTTTAAATGAACTAAAAAAACCTGAAGTATATGCTGAATATATTAATGTTTCTGTAGAACAGGTTAAAAAGGTTTTTAAAGAAAAAAAAGTAGATGATAAATATTTAATTGATTTTATCAATGAGAACTTCCTTAAAAGAATCACTGCTCATGAATTCGAAGACATTGAGTTTGCCTCAAAAGCTGTAAAAGACAGCACAGCCACTCAAAATGTAGAAGTAAAAACAATTATTTGTTGTGGCTGCCCCATGAGTATTACGCTTGCACACTATCCCGTTAAAGCAGGTGAAAAAATGGGTTTTTCATATGGTAATAAATATTGGCAGACTTGCCATTCTTATCCAGAATTATTTCATGAAGATGGGACTGTTTTGGATCATAGTCAATATAAACACACAAAAGTCTACTTAAGCTTTCCTGATCCAACAAAAAAATATGCTGAACTTCCAATGGAAGATACAACAAAAACTTTTATTCAAGATGTTGAGAGAAGTACCCCTATTAGCGCTGTTATTAGCGAAACTGAAGTAATTCCATTATCAGTTTATGATTTGCGCGATAAACTTATCCAAGCCAATGCTGTTGATAGTCAGCGTTTTGGTCAGTTAGAAGCACCTGTGTTTGCTTTAGCTTTAAAAACTAAACTGGCAGAAACTGGTTTTTCAGATGTGTCTGTAAAAACTTATTACCAAAATCCCACTGTAACTAATCTACCTTAGAAACCTATACCTGATAGATACACAGTGGATGTGGTGTGTAAAGCGTCTGATAATAAAAAATTATCCGAACTTGTAGAATTTTTTAAGCCTATACGAAAGTGTATCAACGTGTTTAAAGAAACCAATGAGCTCGTTGTTAAGGGCACAAATATAGTTGATGAAAAAGATGAAAACTTCAAGGGTTTTTTTAATATGTTACGGTCTAAATAGCAGGGCTCCCGCATTAAAACGTGCCCCTGCCAACGTACCGCGGCTTGTCCGCGGTATCCAGAAAACCGAGAGAAAAAGCTGTCGTTGCGAGGCCGTTTTTTGGCCGAAGCAATCCATCTTCAAAACCTGGATTGCCGCGTCGCTTCGCTCCTCGCAATGACGGATGGATGCCGCGAACAAGTCGCGGCACGTAGGCGGGGATGAGCGGCACGTAGGCAATGAGGAAGAATAAATGCCCACCTTAATCCTCCCCCTTGCAGGGGAAGGAAACAAGGGGACTGCCAGGCTATACTGTCCTGTCTTCACAAAAAGATTCCTGCAATGATTTATTTTTCTTCCTTGGGTTTATTCGTACCCTGTTCAGTAGAACTAGTCGCAGGCGTTCCTTCAGTTTTAGGTGCAGGTGCCCTCGGTGGGGTATTTACCGGCGATGTACTCGAATCATTAGAAGTAGTGGTTGGTTTATCGGCTGTTGTAGCCGGTGTTTGCGGCAAGTGCTCAGGATTATGGGTCTCTGCTGCCGGTGGTTTTGGATTTGCCATACGATTAGCTTCATTTGGTTTGTTAGGATTCCCTAAGGGATTGGTTTTTCCTGCCCCTTTATTTCTCGCGGTATGGTAGGGGTTACTACTTCGTTGGCGTGGATTGCCACGATAGCCACCTCTTCGGCCACGGCCTCGACTGGCGCCTTGACGACCAGGGAAGCCTTTACCTTCACCTTGTTTAGGCCTAGCTTGTTGCTCTTGCCTTTGACCTGCAGAAACAAGAGGCTCTGTTTTGACAGGTGGTGTGCTGGGAACACCACCTTCGCCGGCGGTAGTTTCAGTGCTGCCAAACATAATGTTTAAAAAGCGTTTAATTAAATTAGGGGGGCCTTTTTTAACAGTTGTTGGCGCTTGAGCATGATGTAAAATTGGTTTAACAGCGGGTTCGGTGGTGATTTTTTCAACGCGAGCTTTTTTAGCGGGCAGTTCTGGCTCGGGGGATTCAAAGAGCTTGTAACTGGCCATGGTTTTAACACCTAACACACCTACTTCTTCTTCACGTAAGCGTTTAATCCGATATTGTGGTGATTGCAGGTGGACATTCGGTACGATTAATAAATTAACTTTTTGGCGTTTTTCAATATTGGTAAGCGCTTCGCGTTTTTCGTTAAGTAGAAAAGTTGCAATATCTACCGGCAATTGTGCTTGCACTTGTTCAGTATTGGTATGCATGGCTTCTTCTTCCAGAATACGCAAAATCGTCATGGCTAATGATTCAACACTGCGAATAGTGCCTTGACCACCACAACGAGGGCAAATAAGACGTGAAGCTTCAACAAGCGACGGGCGCAATCGTTGACGGGACATTTCAAGTAAACCAAAGCGAGAAATACGGCCGATTTGTACTCGGGCACGGTCTAATTTTGATGCTTCGCGTAAAAGATTTTCAACTTCGCGTTGATGGCGAGAATGACTCATGTCAATGAAATCAATTACAATCAAACCACCAATATCGCGCAAGCGAAGTTGTCGAGCAATCTCAATGGTAGCCTCTAAGTTGGTGCTTAAAGCAGTTTCTTCAATATCTCCTCCTTTGGTAGCTTTAGCGGAGTTTACATCAATAGTTACTAACGCTTCGGTATGGTCAATGACAATAGAACCGCCGGATGGGAGTTCTACTACGCGTTGATAAGCGGTTTCAATTTGTTGTTCGACTTGGAAACGACCGAAAAGAGGAATAGTGTCTTTATAGAGGCGTAAGCGATGACTAAAATCAGGTCTTATTTGGTCAATGTATTCTTTGGCTTTTTGAAAAACGGATTCGCCCTCAATAACGATTTCAACAATATCTTTATGTAAATGATCGCGAATCATGCGGGTAACAATATCGCTTTCTTGGTGAATCAAGAAAGGAGCTGGGCGCTCATGAAAAGCTTTTTTAATGGCTTCCCAATGGTGTAAAAGTATATTTAAATCCCATTGCAGTTCTTCTAAAGTTTTGCCCACACCGGCCGTTCGCGCAATAACGCCCATCCCTTCTGGTATTTGTAATTGGCTCATTAATTCTCGCATGTGGTCGCGTTCTTCTGATACTTCAATACGCCGTGAAACACCGCCTGCCCGTGGATTATTGGGCATTAAGATTAAGTAAGTGCCGGCCAATGAGATGAAGGTGCTAAGTGCTGCGCCTTTGGTACCTCGTTCTTCTTTTTCCACGCGCACCATAACTTCTTGCCCTTCCCGTAGGGCATTTTTAATATGCAAGGGAGGCTGTTCTTGATCGCTGTTGGTGGAAAGAAAATATTCTGATGAGATTTCTTTGAACGGTAAAAAACCGTGCCGCTCACCTTCATCGTATTTGATAAAAGCAGCTTCAAGGCTGGGTTCGATACGCGTGATAACACCTTTGTAGATATTGCCTTTTTTCAGGGCTATACCCACATATTCAGTATCGAGATCGCACAGCACGTTGCCTTCAATAATGGCTATTCGAACTCGTTCAGGTTTTTTGCGTGTTTCTTGTTCCCCAAAGCTGGGTTGCTCCTCGCGGGCATCTACCAATATTCTTTTTGGTTGGGGTGATTTTGGTTTTGGATCGGATCGGTAATCGTTCATATGCTTGTAGCCCTTTAATGGCGCTTAGCTTCGTTTTCCATTCGATTGTGCTTTTGTCAGAAATGATCCCATGCTTATAGAAGGTTTGCTGTATGATGAAAATCCAAAACATCATGTACCATTTAGAATGGGTGTATGGGGTGGCAAGCCTATATCGGCTGTGGATGAATTGTTCTGACCTTTGACTTTGAGGTAATAGCTTCATAAAAAGGACACGAAGTACGCAAGTTGGTTAATAATTTCTCTCTTGTTTGCTGCAAATGCTATAAAATCACTTGGCATTTGCGACTGTTCATTGCTTGGTTTTTTTCAAGCTGTGAATACTATAACAAGGCTTACTGGTAACATCAATCAGGCTAATGAAATTCCTTATGAAACAAGCAAGTAAATTAGGTGCAGTCAATAAAATAACCATTACCGAACACGTTGTGGGGCAGCGGATTGATAATTTTCTTCTAAAACAATTAAAAGGGGTGCCTAAAAGCCGGATTTATCGTGGTTTGCGTCAAGGTGAGGTGAGAGTGAATGGGGGTAGGATAGGGCCGGATTACCGATTAGAGTTAGACGATGTGGTGCGAATACCGCCACTACGCGTAAGTGAGCAGCATACCCCTGGCAAACCTTCTGTAACCTTGATGCACTTATTGGAGAGGAATATTTTGTGGGAGGATGACGGCTTGTTGATTCTCAACAAACCGTCTGGCATGGCAGTGCATGGCGGCAGCGGTATTAACTTTGGGGTCATTGAGACACTACGCCATTTGCGACCACAAGCACGGTTTTTGGAATTAGTACACCGCTTAGATCGAGATACTTCAGGCTGTTTAATGATTGCAAAAAAATCGAGTGTGTTGCGAGAAATCCATCTTTTGTTACAACAGCACAAGGTTACTAAAATATATTGGGCGCTGGTGCGAGGGAAATGGCATGAAGGTTATCGCACGGTTTCTGCGGCGTTGCTTAAAAATCAGTTACGTTCGGGTGAACGGATGGTCAAGGTAAGTGAAGAAGGCAAACCCGCAGTAACATTATTTAAGCCACTGGAATATTTTAAGGAAGCTACTTTGATTGAGGCGACTTTGCAGACTGGTCGTACTCATCAAATTCGTGTACATGCTACTCATTTGGGGCACCCATTAGCAGGTGATGAGAAATATGGCGATAAATTATTTAATAAAGCGATGCGTGAGGTGGGGTGTAAACGATTGTTTTTACATGCTTATCAATTGCAATTTACTTTACCCGCCAATAGCCAAACCATTGCGGTAACAGCAGCTTTGCCAGCCGAATTGCAGAAGGTATTGAAACACTTAAGTGTACAATAGTCTCTGGTTTTGACTTTTCTCGTTCGTCCTGAGGAAGCCGCGTCCTTCGAGACGCAGCACTTTGTGCTGCTCCTCAGGA
>JBAUEV010000076.1:0-4367 GCA_049678805.1 Gammaproteobacteria bacterium | reverse complement strand
ACTCTTGCCATTCTTGATGTTGCTCTAAGGCAAGTTTTGATGATTGTTCCTGCAATTCATAGCTCTGTTTTTCAAGCTGTTTGGCTAGCCCAAATAGCTCTGCCACTTTTTCAGAATATTTTTTAAGTTTGATTTGGGCATTCTTCAACGCTTCCGAGCTGCCCACTACTCCAGGTGTTTTGAGCTGGCCGGCAATCTGTTCAATCATAGCATCCACTTCATTGCAATAGGGCAATACTTGGAATGCCATTTCATTTAATTGTTTAAGCGCTTCAGCACCAAGGCTCATATTAGATTTAATAAAACGATTTAATGGATTAAGTAGCGCAGCCTCTATCTGAGATTGGGTTACAATACTGGGTAGCCCAGCCGAACCCGGCGAAGTAGTTTGTCCTGATTCTTCCAACAAAAGCTGATGAATTTGCGGCATTGCGAAAGTAATAAGCATTCTCGCATAAGCGTCATACTGATTTGCTGTAATAGTCATGGTATTATGCCAGCCCCAATCTCAATTCAAGCCAACTGCCTGTTGCGGCAGAAGTGGCTTGGATTATACCATAAAATCTAATGTGATGCTTGCACTATCAGGCTGCTTATACTTGTGCTAAAATGAAAAATAAATTTTTAACTCAGAAATTAGAAACTAAAATGTAGGAGAGGTGGCTGAGCGGTTGAAAGCGACGGTCTTGAAAACCGTTGAGGGATCGCTCCCTCCCAGGGTTCGAATCCCTGCCTCTCCGCCAATCCATGAGCCATAAGGAGGGCAATCATTTGATCAACATCGTGTTGGTAGATGATCACAATTTAGTGCGTACTGGGATTAAGCATATTCTCAAAGATGCTTCTGATATAAAAGTCATTGGTGAAGCGGGAAACGGCGAGCAAGCTCTAAGCTTAATTAAAAAGTTGCAGCCCGATATTGTATTGATGGACATTAAAATGCCCGGCCCAGGCCCGAGTGGTCTATCTCTCTTAAAGCAATTATTGGCTAATGAAGCTGATCTAAAAGTTATTATCATTACATCCTGTGATAACAAAATTTTTCCTGTTCGACTACTCAAAGCAGGCGCAATGGGTTATTTCTTAAAAGAGATGAATGATGGAGAACTTATCCGTGCTATCCATATGGTGCATACTGGACAGCGCTATATGCCTCATGAAGTTGCCACTCAGTTGGCCTTACAACGCACCAGCGGATCAGAAAAACCAGTTACCTCAACTTTATCGAAACGCGAATATAAAATTATGTTGGCCTTGATTAAAGGACAGTCGGTACAGGAAATCTCTGACGAGTTGAAATTAAGTCATAAAACAGTAAACACTTATCGTTACCGCCTTTTTGATAAATTAAAAGTGACTAACAATGTAGAGCTAACACAATTTGCTATTCGTAATGGTTTGCTTGATCCACAAAAAGATAACAATCAAGCTATGCTCAGTGCGCCAGAGGAAGATGGTTAACATTACGCAAAATGTCATCCTTTGATTACAAAAATTTCTTAACCAATCTCACCACCCGTCCCGGTGTATACCGGATGCTCGATGCCAATGGCAATGTACTTTATGTCGGCAAAGCACGTAATTTAAAAAAACGTGTTGCGAGTTATTTTCAACGCCAATCCAGTGATGTCAAAACTCGCTCCATGATCGAGCAAGTGGCTGATATTCAAATCACCATTACCCATACTGAAAATGAAGCTTTGTTGCTAGAAAATAACTTAATCAAAGAATTAAAACCCCGCTACAATATCTTATTCAGAGATGATAAATCTTATCCCTATTTATTTCTTTCCGCACATCAAGATTTTCCGCGCTTAGATTTACACCGCGGACCACGACAGCAGCCAGGTCATTATTTCGGTCCTTATCCCAATGCTCATGCAGTACGTGAAACACTAACGCTGTTACAAAAAATATTTAAAATCCGCCAATGTCGCGATAGTTTTTTTAGAAATCGTTCACGTCCTTGCTTGCAATATTTCATTAAGCGCTGCACTGCACCTTGCGTCGGTTATATTGATGCTGCCACGTATCAACGCGATGTGCGCCATGTTGAATTATTTTTAGCTGGGAAAAGTAGTGAGATTATCGAAGACCTGGGCAAAAAAATGGAGCAAGCTGCAACAGCATTGAATTTTGAAGAAGCAGCCCATTATCGCGATCAAATTATTCAATTGCGTCGCTTGCAAGAACAACAACATGTGATGGGAGGAGTTCGGGATGTAGATGCCATCGCCATCGCGCAAAAAGATCAAGAAATTTGCATTGAAGTGTTTTTCATTCGTGCCGGACGATTAATTGGTAATAAACCTTTTTTCTTCACTTTGCCAGAAGGCATTCAGGTTACAGAAGCTTTGGCTACTTTTCTGCCGCAATATTATTTAACTGCCGCACATCGCGAAACAATACCTTCTCAAGTTATCCTAGACCGCAACTTGGCTGAACGTGATTGGATCGCTGCCGCTTTATCCGAACAATTACAACATAAAATTACACTCACTACTCAAGCCCGTGGTCAAGGACGGCAATGGCTCAATCTGGCGGCAACCAATGCGCAACAGGCTCTAGCAAGTCGCGTAGCGGATAAGACCAGCTTCCATCAACGATTTATCGCCCTACAAACAGCATTGCATTTAACGAACTTACCACAACGTATTGAATGCTTTGATATCAGTCATACGATGGGGGAAGCGACTGTTGCTTCGTGTGTAGTATTTGATATCAACGGGCCTATCAAAAATGATTATCGCCGTTTCAATATCCAGGACATTCAGAAAGGGGATGATTATGCTGCTCTGTATCAAGCGATTACTCGTCGTTATGCCCGTCTTAAAGCCGGCGAAGGCGAATTGCCTGATCTCTTAATGATTGATGGCGGTAAAGGTCAATTATCTCAAGGAGAAAAATCCCTGGAAGAAGTCCAAATCAGTGGCGTAACTCTATTAGCCGTTGCTAAAGGGCCAGAGCGCAAACCAGGTTTAGAAACTTTATTTCTTGCTGGCCGGGATAAAGCGATACACCTGCCGCCGGATGACCCGGGCCTACATTTGATTCAGCAAATCCGCGATGAAGCCCATCGCTTTGCCATCACTGGTCATCGTCAGCGCCGCGCTAAAGCCCGCTCGCGCTCTGTCTTAGAAGATATCCCCGGGATTGGTGCCAAACGCCGCCGCGATTTATTGCGTCAATTTGGTGGGCTACAGGAGTTACGACGCGCGAGTGTAACAGAATTTACTCGTATTCCTGGAATCAGTGAACCATTGGCAAAGAGGCTATATGCTGCATTACATGATGAGGATTAATCTTACTTCAATCAACTATCAAGCTACTGTAGAATGATAAAATGATGACTATCCCCACCATTTTAACCCTTATTCGTATTTTCGCGATTCCAGTTTTCGTCTTAGTTTTCTATCTTCCAACCCCTTGGGCTCATCTTGGTGCAGCCATTATTTTTGCACTTGCCTGCGCAACGGACTGGTTAGATGGTTATCTTGCCCGTCATTGGGCTCAAGTTACTCGTTTTGGCACTTTCCTTGACCCTGTCGCTGACAAACTAATTGTTGCCGTCGCCTTGATATTGGTGGTGGGTGAAGCCCATATCCCCTTTCTTACCATTCCGGCTGCGATTATTGTCGGCAGAGAAATTGTTATCTCAGCACTCCGGGAATGGATGGCAGAAATAGGCAAACGCACGAGTGTTGCCGTCTCAATGATTGGTAAAATAAAAACCGTTTTCCAGATGGTATCATTAGTTTTATTAGTGATTTATCAGCCTAGCACCAGCGGTTTATGGCTAAGAATTTTAGGGACGCTGTTGTTAGATGCCGCAGCAATTCTAACGCTTTGGTCAATGGTAATGTACCTAAAAGCAGCTTGGCCAGACTTGACTTTATCTGAAGGGAAGTAATAATAGCGAATCTGCACTTGCGGGAATAGCTCAGTTGGTAGAGCGCAACCTTGCCAAGGTTGAGGTCGCGAGTTCGAGACTCGTTTCCCGCTCCAGCTTATTTAACTTTCTTTTATAATCCGAGTTGCAAATATCAAAAACGTCTTCTAAACCTTTAGCATCCAATACTCATTCGCCAAAAGCCAGTAACGTTTCTGTATCCGCTTCTATTAATTGGCCTGCGTTTGCAATGACGCCCGGCTCTTCATACAATAATTTATCTTCAAACGGACTGGCAGAAAATAATTTCGGGTGGATTATTTTTTTCATCCGGTAGGGTTTCTTGTTGGATACGCAAATGAACTTCTTCGCGATCTACCCGCACATCTTTGGGTGCGGTGATACCCAATCTTATTTGCCTTCCTTTCATACCCAGCACTTCGATTTTAATAGTATCTCCAATTATCAACTTTTGACC
>JBAUEV010000075.1:0-5431 GCA_049678805.1 Gammaproteobacteria bacterium | reverse complement strand
AAAAAAACCATCGCCCCAAACTCATTATTGCGCAAAAACGCCTTAAAACAAAGCCGCGGATCACGGTCTCTAATAAGATAAAGTTGATAAATCGCTAATAAAGCAGCTAATAATAAGCCAATATAATAAACAATATCCATCGCTAGACGCATTCCTACCACAGCAAATAGCAGCAAAGCAGCCCCTAGCAACAACCCTATCATTCCCCGATCAAACCTCCCAAATAATATCGCCGTGGATTTGACGCCAATCTGTTTATCTTCTTCTCTATCGGCCATGGCGTACAGAGTATCATAAGCCACTATCCATAACAGCGTACCAAGAAATAATAACCAAGCATTAAGCGGTAAGGTATCCGTTTGTGCGACAAATGCCATCGGAATGCCCCAAGCAAACGCCATCCCTAGAAAAAGTTGTGGCAGATGCGTGATCCGCTTCATAAATGGATAAATCACCGCTAGCAACACTGCAACGCCTGCTAACCACACCGTCGCACGATTCAACCCCAATAGCAATAATGCAGCAGCGGCACATAATACGCCAAATAGAATGAGCGCTTCCCAACGTGTTACTTTTCCTGTTACTAAAGGACGTTCTCGAGTGCGTTGTACATATCCATCAAATGGCTGGTCGGCATAATCGTTGATTACGCATCCCGCTGAGCGCATCAGTACTACCCCCAGTACAAAAATCAGCGTTATTAAAGGGCTAGGTTTACCATTACCTGCAATCCACAGCGCCCATAAGGTAGGCCATAACAAAAGTCCAATGCCAACGGGGCGATGCAAACGCATTAACAAAGCATATTGATATAGCCTATCGCTCAGTTTTTTAAGCACCTAACACCTGCTATTTCATCTGGTTTCTGTTAAATTTACCATAATTTGCCATATCAACGAAGGTATATAGACTCTTTCTTGCTCCCCGCAGTCGATGCCGCGGGGATTCGAACTGGACCGAATTCCTTCGACTTGATCGGCGCTGTTGCAGACTTTGTACTTTAGGCGACATAGCGCTTTATGCGCGGTATCCAGTTTTTTTCGTCATTGCGAGGCGCGACGCGACGCGGCAATCCAGGTTTTGAAGATGGATTGCTTCGGCCAAAAAACGGCCTCGCAATGACGAAGACATGGGAATTATGCAACAACGCCGAACAAGCCGCTGGATGACAATTTTCAACTTGGGGAAAGAAACAATAGTGCATATGGAATAACATCTTATGAATAAAATACTCGAAAATTCCTATCAAACCCGCGGTGGCATTCAAATCAAGCGCCAAGAAGAAATGCTTACTTATCCCAATGCCACCGAATCACTCCTTGATGCCTTAGATACCCAGCGCGGTGCTTTGCTGGTGTCCAGCTTTGAATATCCAGGCCGTTATACGCGCTGGGACATTGGATTTAAAAATCCGCCACTCGCTCTCAGTGCACAAGGTAATACTTTCCATTTAAACGCATTAAATGAACGTGGTGAAAAAATATTACCCACCATTGCAGATGTCATTAGCACGCTGACCTATGTCTCAACAACAATCCGCAACCACAAAGAAATCGTTGGTCAGATTTTGCGTGGCGAACAACATTTTCCCGAAGAATTGCGGAGTAGACAGCCTTCAATTTTTTCTATCCTGCGTGTCATAATTGAATTATTTTTTAGCCCAGAAGATACTTATTTAGGTCTTTATGGTGCCTTTGGTTATGATTTAGCATTCCAATTTGAACCCATTCGCTTGCGTTTAAAACGCCCATCTGACCAACGGGATTTAGTGCTTTATCTGCCCGATGAAATTTATGTTGTAGATCATCGCCGCGAAGTAGCTACTTTGTATCGTTATGAGTTTACCAGCGATGCGGGCTCAACAGAGGGTTTGCCCCGCCAAGGCGTGCAACAATCTTCCACCTCAACCCAGCACTTTGCCAAAAAACGTGAGCTTGCGGTAGGCGAATATGCAACTTGGGTCAACCAAGCACATTCAGCTTTTGCCAAAGGTGATTTATTTGAAGTGGTGCCTGGCCAAACATTTTACGAGCCTTGCACCGCCCCACCCTCTGAATTATTTCGCCGTTTACGTGAACGTAACCCAGCACCTTATGGATTTTTGTTCAATCTCGGCGAAGGAGAATATTTAGTGGGCGCCTCGCCTGAAATGTATGTTCGTGCAACGGGACGGCGCATTGAAACTTGTCCGATTTCCGGCACTATCGCGCGCGGAAAAGATGCTATTGGAGATGCAGAGCAAATTTTAAAATTACTTAATTCTCCTAAAGAAGCTTCTGAATTAACGATGTGCACCGATGTGGATCGCAATGATAAATCGCGCATCTGCGAACCTGGGAGCGTACGAGTCATTGGACGCCGATTAATTGAAATTTATTCGAGGTTGATTCATACAGTAGATCACGTCGAAGGTATTTTGCGGGAAGGCTACGATGCTTTAGACGCTTTTCTCACTCATGCTTGGGCAGTAACCGTTACGGGTGCACCAAAAACCTGGGCTATGCAATTCATTGAAGATCACGAACGCTCATCTCGGCGTTGGTACGGTGGTGCTGTGGGATTAATTGGTTTTAATGGGAATATGAACACTGGTTTGACCTTGCGTACCATACGCGTCAAAGATGGCATAGCAGAAGTCCGTGTCGGTGCTACCCTATTGTTCGATTCCATTCCAGAAGAAGAGGAACGGGAAACCGAGTTGAAAGCTTCGGCATTGCTGGACGCCATTCGTCGTCCCAGCACTCAACCCATTATTACTGCAAAAAAAGAGCAACCTGCAAAGTTTGGTGAAGGAAAACGCGTATTATTAGTAGATCATCAAGATTCATTTGTTCACACTCTGGCAAATTATTTACGACAAACCGGTCCGACGGTAACTACCTTACGCCCAGGTTTCTCGATTCAAGAATTACGTGATTTAACGCCTGATTTAGTAGTTTTATCACCCGGCCCTGGTTGCCCAAAAGATTTTAACCTAGCCGATACTATTGCTTTAGTGCTGCAAGAAAAGCTTCCTATTTTAGGCGTCTGCTTAGGATTACAAGGCTTAGTTGAATATTTTGGGGGTAAATTAGCTGTGCTTGATTATCCGGTGCACGGCAAAGCATCTGAGGTTCACGTAAGGGGTGGACAATTATTCGCTGGTTTACCCGATTCATTCATCGCCGGACGTTATCATTCCTTATATGCTGATAAATCCACTATTCCAGCTGAATTAAAGATTACGGCAGAAACAGAGGACGGTATAATAATGGCAATTGAACATCGTCAATTACCCATTTGGGCAGTACAATTCCACCCCGAATCCCTTATGACCTTAAAGGATGATATTGGTTTGCGTATTATTCAGAATGTGATGCGATTGATTAATGGATGAACTTTCCCAACATAATGACATTGCCCATCATTTTCGTTTTATTTTGCATCGCAAGGATTGTGATATATAAGTGATTATTGAAATCATGATTCCACATTATACTTAGTAGTAAATATCTTTCCGCCAATATTATTCATAGCCTCTATGAGTTTATTGTCAAATGTTGCAAGCGTCGCATTGTTACGTAACGCTAATTCAAGATAGGTTGAATCATAAGCAGTAAGTGCATGTTCGCGAGCAAGCGCCATCACACTATCGCGACAACTTGAAGGTGTCACATCGTCAGTTTCAATGGGTAAATGAGATAATCTATTTAAATAATCGATAACCTGCGCTTCAGTGACAATTTTTCGGCGTTCGCCTACTAATAATGCATTCACAACTTCGGTGTGCCAGAGTGTTGGTACAATAGCATCGACCCTAGCAATAGATGACAAAGTGAATTCAGCCAGTCGGGCTTCTTTATTATTATTACGTTCGAATATCCATGCTAATGCCATTGAGGCATCAATTACTAATCTCATCGTCGACCTTCAGCAATTAATTCTTGTAGCATTTCATTAGAAACACCACGTATTTTTTTTATACTACGCATTCTTTCAATGGCTATCTGAACATCATGAGAAGCCGTGCTTTTGCTGGGCACTAGATCTGCAACGGGAACGCCACGCAGTGTAATTGTGTAACATTGTCCCTGTTTTACTTCTTTCAACAACTCTGAAAGCTTGGCTTTAGCATCAAAAGCTCCAATAGTGGAATACATATGCGCCTCAACTAAACTAGTTTACTAACTAGTTTAGTATAGCCCAATCTATTTTGAGATTCAAGGTGACGTTAACAGTAAAATTTAAATATAACTATACTGCTCATTCGTTAAATCCGAAGGATAACGTTTCTCCATGATTCCCCAAAAAATACTAAAGTATGCCCAATTACGGCTTTTCGGACAGGCACTTAACCTTAATAATCCTCCCAAACTGCTGGGAGAAAAATTTCGCTCACGAGAATAGGTTGGGAATGGAAAAATAACACGCAACGACGCGCCCAAAGTACCGAAGGCGGATCAGCTAAAACTCGCACAGCACGTTGGTAATCACCATGCCAAGGTCGCAACAAAGCCACCTCTAATTCACCTCGCGACAATTGTCGGTCGGCAAATAAAATTTCCCCTAAGGACTGCTCTCCTAACCACCGTAATTTTTGTCCTTTCCCACGCAGAGCATTTCGCGGAAAAATACTACGTGCAGCTATCCAAGGACGATCGTTACCATAGAGTACTGACTCACGCACAATTACCTTGGAACGTTTAGGCAACTCCAGAGACTGCTGTTCATCCCAACGTGGGCATTGCCAACCTTGATGGTGTACTTGGACAGTAAGGCTTTCCCCTACCCTACGCCGCAAACGTTCCGTCATGGAATCTGTTTCCATTAACCAAGGCCATAAACCATGTGGTATCTGATGGCGTTGCAATAGCCGCCAACAGCGCCAATGCGGCAATCGTTCTGCTAGATTCTTAAGCACTTATTTTTGACCATTACCATTGGTAAGCAAATGATGACCATGCCGCTGGCGTAACCAGTAATCCACTGAAATTTTTCCAGAACCATGGAACATTAGCAATGCCAACAGCAAACCCCAATCAATATGCTGATACAAACCCATCTCACCCTGGGGCGTCCACAAGTAACTATAGGATGTCACTGCAATGATATTGTAAATAAAGAAAACCAAAATCATTAACCTTCCGCCTAAACCTATCACCAGTAACACTGGTAAAATCAGCTCTGCGGCTGTGCCCAGCACTGCAGCTAAATAAGGAGGCAACAAGGGCACATGATATTCATAAGTAAACAAGCTAACAGTAGTGTCCCAGCTTTGTATTTTAACTAGCCCAGCATTAAAAAAAATGTAAGCTACCCAACAACGTGCCAATAAGTCCCCGACCGGCGTTAATGCGTCTAAAGCGGCCAAAAAAGGACGAATAATTATGGCAATGAATTTAATAGGCATAGAATTCTCCTTATTACCAATACCTTTCTTACTTGATAATAC
>JBAUEV010000074.1:0-3811 GCA_049678805.1 Gammaproteobacteria bacterium | reverse complement strand
TGATGATGAACAGCAACCAATTCATGCATCTACTGGAGAGGGATATTAAAACTGAGTGTTCACGATAAATCAATTTTTTCTGTTTTTCGCATAGAGTCCCCCTTTAATTCGATCTTATAAGCATGGTTCATTAAGCGGTCTAAGATGGCATCAGCAATTGTCGGTTCACCAATATGTTCATGCCAATGCTTTACTGCTAACTGACTGGTAATCAAGGTTGATTTTAATTGATGTCGGTCTTCAATAATCTCAAGTAAATCTTTGCGGTCAGTGGTTTGGAGTGCTTCCAAACCAAAGGCATCGAGAATGAGTAAATCCATTTTAGCGAGTTGACTGAGTAATCTACTGTAACTGCCATCTGCGTGAGCAATACGTAATTCTTCAAGTAAACGTGGTACACGCCAGTAACGTACGCGTAATCCTTGGCGACATGCCTGCTGACCTAAGGCACACGCTAACCAACTTTTACCACAGCCAGTGGGGCCGGTAATAAGCACATTGTGATGACGCTGAATAAAATCGCAGGTAATCAAAGATGCTATTTTGCTTTTTATCAAACCTCGCGAGTGTTGGTAATCAATGTCTTCAATGCAAGCTTGCTGTCGTAATTTAGCTTGGCGCAGAAGATTGCTTAAACGCCGATTACTGCGGTCAGTGACTTCGTGATCGACCAATAATCCTAAGCGTTCCTCAAAGGACAGAGCATGCAGCGCGGGTTGTTTTTGTTGCTCCCTAAGTGCATCGGCCATACCCATGAGTTTAAGTTCAAGTAAGTGTTGTAACGTTTGTTGTATTAACATCATTGTATTCTCCGAAGTTAAAGTAAAAGAAATCATTCTTGGTAATAATCAGCCCCACGAATATTGTCGTGCACGGGGAGCAATAGCGATTGAGAACTTAATGGAGGCAGGGGCGCATTCTCTAAGTTCTTTTCCAACATAGATGCAATGCTATGCCGGCGTGGTGAACCTAGTGCGAGTGCGCGCTTGCAGGCTTGCTCTAAACGAACAGCACCATATCGTTTAGATAAATTCAATAAGCCTACGCAAGAACGAAAGCCTTGTTCTGGGTGTGGTCGATTCGTTAATAAATGCTTGACCAAGTCACGTGTGAAAGGTCCGATGTCAATTGCCCAATTCATGAAACGTCCTGGTGTCCAGCCTAGATGTTTCTGGTGTGCTTTGGGCATATGTTCGGTGAGTGTGGTGTGAGCGCCTTTTTGATAATAACGTGCATGGGATGCAACACGTTTACCTTGATAAAAGCATTCAACAGTGGACGAAGTAAAGCGCATTTCAATTTCTCGTTTTACTAACGTGTGAGGCACACTGTAATAATGACCATCCAATTCCACGTGATAATCCATATGAACACGCGCTTTTTTAAATTCAGCCAGTTGGTAACGTTGGGTGGGTAAGGGTCGCAAAGCCGGTTGATCGAGTTGTTCAAATTGACTGTGGCGACTGCCAGGTAATTTTTTAAAGGGGCGATGATTTAATTCCTGCAGCAATTGCCGGATTGCAACATTGAGTTCATGCAAACCGAAGAAAGTATGATGGCGAAGCTTAGCTAAAATCCAACGTTCAACAACTAAGACCGCATTTTCCACTTTGGCTTTGTCTTTTGGCTTATAAGGTCGCGTTGGTAGTACAGCCGCACCATAATAAGCAATACAGTCTGCATAAGTTGGATTGACATCCGGTTCATAACGACACGCGCGGGTCACTGCTGATTTGAGATTATCAGGCACAACAAGTAACGGCACCCCACCGAAGAACTCAAACATTCTCACGTGGGAAGCGACCCAATTGGGTAATCGCTGATCCCAGGTCGCTTCTGCATAGGTGTAATTAGAAGCGCCTAAGACACCTACAAAGATCTGGGCAGCACGGATTTCACCCGTCTGCGCATCGATGATATCAACAGTAGGGCCAACATAATCCACAAAGACTTTTTCTCCCGCTTTATGGGTTTGCCGCAAAGTGTATTGCTGTGTATCACGCCAAGTTCGATATAAAAGACAATAATGGGTATAGCTGTAAGGCTTCTCGACTGTAGGGCAATATTCTTCCCACAGTAATTGTAACGTCACGCCTTTTTGTTTAAGAGCAGCCTGAATGGCAGCAAAATCTAATGTTTGTATCTTGGCTGCTATTTCTTTTGGTGGTACCAATGTTTGCTTCAAGACCACATCATCGTCTAAATCAGCAGGCAGTGGCCAAGTCAAACCCGCGCATGTAGCCAACCGCACATATTTGTTCACCACACCAACTGACAAAGTCAGGCTGGCCGCAATCTGGTGCTGGCTTAACTGCACAGCAAAATGAAGCCGCAATAATTCTCGTATCTTACGCATAGAAACCTCTTTAGCTGGCATGAAGCACCTCAAAAAAGGGCTACTGTCGGCTATTCGTTATAGGGTTTCCAGCAATGATGGATTGGTGGCGTTGAGAGAAAAAACGCGAGTATTATTCATCGTGAACAGTGATTATTACATCGTGAACGGTCAATATTAAAAAAGACCCAAAACTGTTCACGTTACATAATAATTACTGTTCACGATGAATAATATTGTCTGTTCACGTTAAATAATATTGGGTGTTCACGATGGGGAATAATACGCATAAACTTGATTCGTTTTATAGTCAACTATAACTATCAACAGATGATAAAGAAGATTGAAGTTGGAGCGCTGTGGAAATGAGAGAAAGAACTATAAAAATTGGCATTATGCCGCAAAAAGAAATCCGTGAGCGTACCCTCGCAATAGCGCGAGGCGACTACAAGCCGAAACCTAATGATCCTAAAATTTGGTTTACCTCCATCCGCTCACTTGCCGAGGTACTCAGCGATGAAAACCAAGTACTTTTACAGATCATTATGGAGAAAAAGCCCTATTCCATACGTGAGCTGGCAGATATGACGGGGCGTCAAACCAGTAATCTCTCCAGGACTTTGAAAACATTATCCTCATATGGATTTGTGAAACTTGAAAGATTGGAAAAAACTGTATACCCGATTGTTAAAGCTACCAAATTCAATGTAACGTTTGGAGCAACCCATTGGCAGGAAAAAGCGTTAGTTCGGCATAAATAACTACTCAAACTATTTAACACTTTCGAATGAAGCTACTAGGCGCGTACGCAGTGCCTCGAGAATTGCGGGTGCAGCTTTCTCAGGCGAGCCCACATCGAATGGCGGGGAAGGATCGTATTCTATACCCAGTTGCAACGCTTCAGCGACTTGTTGCCCTGCGATCTTCGCCGCAAGAATCAATGCCATATCAATTCCAGCCGATACTCCCGCGGCTGTAATCACCTTGCCTGCTTCCACAATGCGCGCCTGTATTGGTTCAGCACCCCAGGCACGCAGGCGATCGAGAGCCGCCCAATGTGTCGTCGCTCGTAGTCCGGATAGTAAGCCGGCAGCCCCCAAAATCAGGCTGCCTGTGCATACTGAAGTAGTCCAAGTCGTTGTTGCATGGATTGCGCGCACCCAAGCGAGGGTTTCTGGGTATTCCCGCAGAGTTGTTGCATTTCCTGCTCCTGGAACAAGCAGCACATCAGCATGCACTACTTCGGACAACGCATAATCGGCAGTCAACACTAGGCCAGAGTCGGTGTGTATAGGGCCTGAATGCTTTGCGACACGCCGCACCGTTACCCCTGGCAGACGACAAAGGATTTCATGTGGTCCAATTGCATCGAGAGCGGTCATTCCGTCGTAGAATAAGAAAGCAATTTGCATAACTTCCCCCTCTGGATTATTTGAAAAAGAAACTGGTAATGAGGCATGTTATCCTATTTCTAAG
>JBAUEV010000073.1:0-4088 GCA_049678805.1 Gammaproteobacteria bacterium | reverse complement strand
AAAAAAACCGTATGAAGCGCATTTTTGTCGGTTTAGGTAGTAACTTAAATAATCCCATTCAGCAGGTTCAATCTGCCCTGTGCGAATTAACGCAACTACCTAACACCCGTTGGATACAAGCATCTTCCCTCTATCGCACTGCACCTATGGGTGTTACAACCCAACCCGATTTTATTAATGCCGTAGCCGAACTCTATTGTGCTTTAAATCCTTTTGACCTTTTGGCAGAGTTATTAGCCTTGGAACAACAGCATGATCGGATTCGTAAGCAGCATTGGGGAGAACGTACCCTAGACTTAGATTTATTGTTGTATGGTGATGAGATCATTACATGTGAACAGTTGATGGTACCCCATCCAGGTTTGAAACAACGGGATTTTGTTTTAGTTCCCTTGGCAGAAATTGCTCCTGACCTCACCTTACCGGATGGTGAGTTTATATCAGTGGCATTAGCACATTGCCCATCTTCACCTTATTTAGAACTACTTCGTTAAGTTAGTTTACCGGGCGTTACGCCTCGAAAGTGCACACGGAGTTAATGTTTCCCTCCAGAATTATAAAGTTCGCCTATCCAACCAACAATAAATAATACATCTGCACCACTATCCTGCATGATTTGCAACAAGAATTTTTTCTGACCACCTACTTTTGCTTTCTTTTCACCTTCTTTAAAACGATCGTTTATGAGAACCTCTTATCACCTACAGGTCAGTATCTGATTTCAAGGGCTGGCGACTCCTCCAAAACGGCCGTTGCTAGCGTTTAAAGAGTGATCGTGGTCAAACTTCCAATATTCCTTAATTTTAATTGTTTTTGCTGATAAAGTTTAGTAAATCGATTAATTAAATGTTTGTAATCTCTCGACAACTGCTGAATCGTGCTATTTTCAAATAAACTTATTGCATAATTAAAATAACCTTGCAGCTCGTTTTGCGAATCATCTATAAACAAACTCAAATCATACTTCGATACTCTATAGGAGAATGCTGTATATTTTTTGTAAAAGGATTTGATGCGTTTATTCTTTTGCTTATTCACATTATTTTCGAAACTATTCACTCCAAACATTACTTGAAATAAGGGATGTCGACTTATATCTCGCTTGATATTTAACTCATAAATTAATTTTTTAAACGGTAAATCTTGATGTTTCTGAGCCTCCATAACACATCGGTGCATTTCTTGTATAAAATCTTGTATACATTTTTCACTATGAACTTTCGATCTGATCACTAAATTGTTTACAAAAAACCCAATCAAATTTTCCAGTTGTGCGTAATTCCTATTTGCTACAGACGTTCCAATAATAATGTCTTGTTGGTTACTGTATTTCGATAACAATATATTAAATACGCTAAGCAGAACTGTATATAATGTTACACCTTGCTCTTGAGCCAACTCTCTAAGCATATTTGAATCTTTTAAATCTATTTTAAATTTTACTTTATTACCTTTATAGGTAGGTCGACTAGGCCGAACTTTATCTGTTGGTAATTCTAGAGTTTTAAATCCAAGCAATTGCTTTTTCCAATAATGGAGCTGGCCATTTAATACTTCTCTAGTTAGGTAATTCTTTTGCCATACCGAAAAATCTTTATATTGAATACTCAGTTTTGGTAGAGTTAATTTCGCGTGATGAACATAATGGTTATAACAATTATTTAATTCATCGAATAATAATTCAATGGACCATCCATCAAACGCTATATGATGGATATTTATTAGTAGATATTTAATATTATCTCCATCTTTATTTTTTTCTTCATACAACCATACTTTAATTGGTATTTCTTCTTTTAAATTAAAAAAATAATTACTGTCTTCTATTAATTTATTTTTAAATTCCTCTTTTCTTGCATAACTTCGATTAACTATTGATAACTTTTTTTGCAAAATCGCTTGATAATACTTTTTTGTTTTCGTATCTCGCTTAAAAATAGTTCTTAATACCTCATGCCTTTGAACAATCTTATTCAGGCTTTTTTGAAGCGCACCTATATCTGTACTTGAAGAAAGTGTTAAACATATTGGAATATTATGAATGTTTGAATCATGATCAATAAACCATAAACCTTCTTGAGCAAAGGATAAAGTAGGTTTTTTTTCATTCGTTGGTAATATTGCTATAGCTTCTGTACCCAATAAAGCATGCTTGAGGATTTGCGAAATCGTTTTATAGTAAAAAATATCCGCTACCGGAACATGTCGCTTAATTAAAATACCCATTTTATGCGACAACCTTATCGCCAGCAGCGAATGACCACCCAACCTAAAGAAGTCATCAGTAATGCCCACCCGGTCTACTCCTAATACTTCTTCCCAAATTCTACAAAGCTGTCGCTCTAAATCCGTTTCTGGCGCAACATAACCTGATTCAGCAATCATTTTAAGCTGAGCTGTTTTATCCGGACTGTAAATTAAACGCTTATATTTCTCGCGTGTTAATAACCGAAAATCTTTAACAGACAGCTGAATAAGCTTCTTGTTTTGATAACTATCCGTTAATTTTCCTAATAAATAACGAAAATCACTTGCAATTTGTCGGATGGTTTTTTTATTAAATAAGCTGGTCGCATAATTTAATCGGCAATCTAAATAATTTTTTGAATCGTCTATTAGTAAGCTCATATCAAATTTAGCTATTTTATATTCATTTAATCTTGTATCTAAAACAAATGGTTCTTTGGATTTTTTAACGATTCCAAAGCTTTGAACACTGAACATAATTTGAAAAATAGGATGCCGACTTATATCTTTTTCTACGTCTAATTCTTTAACGAGTCTTTCGAACGGGAGATCTTGATGAATTTGTGCTTGTAGTAAAGTTTGATGTAGGTCTTGAATCACTTGTTCTATCTTTTCGTCTTCATTTATCTTTGTTCTAATAATAAGATTATTAACAAAAAAACCAATCAAATCCTCTAATTGTGAATAATGTCGATTAGCTACGGGCGTTCCAATGATAATATCTTCTTCATCAGTATAATAAAATAAGAGAATTTCAAAGATGCTTAATAAAATAGTATACAGGGTGACACCTTGTTCTTGAGCAATTTGCTTTAATAAATCAGATTGGGCACGATTGACTTTAAAAAGTACGTTATCACCTGCGTAATCTAGACGTACTGGTCTTGGTTTATCCGTTGGAAATGCTAAAACCTCAAATCCTGATAGTATATTTTTCCAATAACTAAGCTGCCTATCAAGCACCTCTCCCGTCAGATAATTTCTTTGCCACACTGCAAAATCCATATATTGAATCGGAAGATCTGGCAAATTAACTGGACTACCTTCATTAAAATGATGATAATAAGCTTTCAATTCTTTTAATAGTATGTCAATTGACCATCCGTCACATGCAATATGATGAATATTTATCAATAATAAAATTGGATTTTTTAAGGATTTAAAATAATAAAACCAAACTTTTATGGGTATTTCTTTTTCTAAATTAAATTGATAATAAGAGTCTTTTGTAAGTTTTTTCTTCAGATCCTGTTGACTAGAACAAATCCTATTGTTTATTATTAACTTTCTATTTAGCACATACTGACAATATTCTTCTTTATCATCCCTCTGTCTAAATACAGTTCTCAATACTTGGTGTCTTTTAACAATAGAAAATAAGCTTTTTTTTAGAGCTTCAATATTGACGAATGGCGTGAGTTTTAATGTGATTGGAATATTATATGCACTGGTACCCTCTTCATATTGATCAATAAACCATAAACGCTCTTGAGCAAAAGATAATTGATAAAATCCATTTTTTTGATGATAGATATTTGTTAAAGAAATATCACCAGAAGTAACCTTATTTTCAATAAGAAAATCAAAGATTGGCTGTTTGTTATTTTTTATTCTTTCAAAGATTGTTTCTTTATTTTCAATGGGTTTATACTGTTTATATTTTAACTTGCCATCATCGACCCAAAGTGCAATTCCATATTTCATATTTAATTCGTATAAAAAATCAATTATCATATTTCACCTTCGTCGATGATATTATTTTTTTTGCCATAGTTTTTAAGCAACTCTTTAATAGTTCTATTTAAAAATATATCTGATAATGAAAACCTTAGCGAAGGTAT
>JBAUEV010000072.1:0-9953 GCA_049678805.1 Gammaproteobacteria bacterium | reverse complement strand
CCTCAGGACAAACGAGGCTTTCACTTATTACCGTTCACCCTGAGGAGCGGCACAACGTGCCGCGTCTCGAAGGGCCTGATAACTGGTCACACTCAACGACCAAAGGGATTGGTAACTGGGGACAGTTGTATATCTATCTAATGCGACTCATGCGCCATACTTAAATAAACCACCGTCAGCATCATAAAAATAAATGCTTGGATTGCGATGATTAAAATGTGAAAAATCGCCCAAATACCCCCCGGTGCCCACTGTATCCACCACGGTAATAATGCGGCTATCAAAATAAAGATTAACTCGCCGGCAAATAGATTACCAAATAAACGTAACGCCAACGAGATGGGTTTCACAATTTCTTCTAATAGGCGAAACAGAATATTCAAAGGAAATAAAAAAGGCCCGAAGGGCGAAACTAATATTTCTTTACCTAACCCACGAAAGCCTTTAATTTTGAGATTGTAATAAATAATCAATAAAAATACAGTGATGGACATGGCAAACGTGGCGTTAGGGTCGGCAGTAGGAACCGAACGAAAATAAGGTAAACCAAATGCTGCCATGATACGCGGTAAGAAATCCACAGGGATTAAATCCATAAAATTCATCAAGAATATCCAAATGAAAATAGTCAACGCAAGTGGAGCAATTAAAGCACTGCGACCGTGAAACGATTCTTTAACGGTTTTGTCAATAAACTCAATAATCATTTCCACAAAATTCTGTAATTTCCCTGGCACGCCGACTGTCATCCTGGTCGCAACTAAGCGAAAAAGCCCCAAAAACGCAATGCCTAAAGCCCAGGAAACAAGTAAAGTATCAAGATTAACTGTCCAAAAGCCGCCTTTACTTAAGGTCATTGATGGTATGTGAAACGGCAAGTTGTGTAAGTGATGCTGAATATATTCAGCCGTAGTGGGGCTATTGCTACTCATGGCTTACTCACGACATAACGAAGCATATAACAAGGTGTCAACCATACTGCCAACAAAGCCGCCATAAAACCACTAATAAAAGGCATGCGGATAACAGCCAAAAAATTTAAGCTGATAATGAAGAGTAGGCCGAATAACATCAATTTTATGATCTCATTCCAATAAAAAGTTTTAACAATTCGGTACGCATCACGTGCGCCACGGCGTTGGAAAACCTTATAGGTAAAATATAAATTCGGTAACCACCATACCAGACCACCCAGTAAAGCTGAGTAAGCGGCATGCTTGCCTTGGAATAAAAGCCAAAATAAGGCGCAAGTCAGGATTAGACCACCTTGTAGCCCTGATAACAAAAAAGCTTGGATTCGTGCTGAGTGCAGCATTTGTTTTACTCTATAATCTCGTACCTCTTTGTCATTGCGACACTGAGTGGCAGCGAGAGGAGGCAGTCCAGTTTTTAATTTGTGGATTGCTTCGGTCGCTACACTTCCTCGCAATGACGAGTCCAATACGCCTTACGGCCGCGGCAAGTATAAAGATTTTAAGGGGATTCTGCAATTGACTTTGTGAGACAAATGCAAGGAGAGTTCTAGTAGTAGAGCTGGAGCTATCGTCAGTCTTCCTACCTTAATAGAATATAGAAATAAGGTCCTTGAATGAGAATGCAGTGTCAGGACGCGCGTTTGCCGCTAACACTGCATCAAGTCTACTTGCTCGGGGTTGGCAAATCCCTGAGTGCTTCTCCCATGTCTGATCCAACTTCGGTAGGCTTAGGCGCTGCTGCTGCATTACACTTGCTGAAAAAAGTAGGCGGCTTGGTCGCATAACCAGTCATTATAGCAACGGTAACAGAGTAGTCATGGTTTACACTGACTGCCAAACCAACCATCATAATTGTAGCAAGAGTTGTACATCTATGCCCATAGCTATAAACCTCAGCTGTAATCATAAATCCCACCGAAAAAATGGCTGTTTCTGCTGTTTTTTCAGCGCCCTTTTTCACGGCTGGAGGTATTGGATAGGGGTGAGGTTGAGACATTTTATTAATATAATTTTTAATGCTGAGAATTACTTCAGACAAACTCCTAAAATTTGCAAAAGCATCAAACAGATTATTGTTTTCATCACGCATTGCGTCGCAAGTTTTTGCAGGTAACGTTTGCTTCTGCTTAGCTGACGCCAAGGTTTCTTCAAATGCCGCTACTTGTTTTTTTAGTGGCGCTTTAAGTGGCGCAGTTGGTTGTACTGGTATGAAGGTGGACGCCGGTTTTTCTTCCCTCGTTTTTTCTTGAGGAGTAGTAATAGAAGGAGCAGTTTTTGGTATGGATGCTGGTTTTTTTGCCTCTTTGCTTTCTTCTAGAGGAGGAGTAATAGTAGGGGTAATAGAAGCAGCAGTTGCCAAAGTAGCTTTTTTTGCTTGCCCTCTTTCTGCTTGCAAGGAATCTCGAGGTGCTGCTGGTGTTGCTTGTTTAAGATTATTAATATACTTCAGCAGATGATCCACATTTTCTTCCGCCAGAATTGCACGTGTAGTTCTTTTATCAACATCGCTTATCCGAGCTTCTCCGCGGTTTACTTGACCCCCTTCTTGTTCTAAAAAGCGTTTAGCTGCTTTTTTGAAGGCATCATTATTAACCCCAGTTTGCTGTGCATAAAAATCTTTTAAATCTTTTACAAATTTTACATAAGGATGGGGGCTAAGCTCAGAAAGTTTTTCGTTCCCCAAATAGCGCTTATTATTCTTATCAAGTAGAGCATTGTCGAATAATTGGTTATTGTTACTTGTTTTAAGATATTCATGAATAATGGCTAACTTCTCAATCAGCTGGGTTTGTTTATCAGCGAGAACTTTCTGGTATGCTGCCTTATCTTCGTCTAGAAGTTTTTCACTTTCTGCTTGTGTTTTGTTCCATGCTTCTGTTATTGGCGTTAATTTCTCGATGTTAGCTTTTAAGTAATTTTCAATTTGCGGGTACTTATCAAAAAAAGCATTCAATGATGCATGATTTTGAAGATCCTTAATCAGGCTGATAAATTCTAGATAGTTAGCCCCATCCTTTTCCTGAAAAAAGGGGGCAAATCCTTTGCTAAACTCACCCAGTGCAGTCCAGTACTCCTGGGATTTAGGTTTAGGACACTCATCTAATAACCAGTTCTTAATTGTCTCTGGATTAGAATGACTTACATATATAAAACTGGCTGCTTCAGCAAGTTTATCCACAAGCTCATTTCTTGATAGAGGTTCCAGCATAGTTTTAATCTCATCAATTAATAATTAGTAAAGCTTCATAAACACTACCATAACACAACTTGCAATAGAAATTTCTTACAAACTAAATATATCATAATAAATGATATGAAATAATTGTTAAGGAAATCTTAAATGGCAACCATTTTACTAGGACGGAGGTAGATAAAATTTTTGTCGCGTACAGAGATGCTTAATTTGCCAAAGAGCGGCCAAGATTATCACAATGAAAAAAAACAACGACCAGCCTGGCATGCTAATACCTAAGAATCGCCAACTGATTTCGGCACAATTGGAGGGACTGGAAAGAATAACGGATATGGCTTTATGCGTTGGTAATACGGCAAATAAATAATCCAACCCAGGGATACAGGTATCTGAGGTACCTATGGGTTGCTGCTGCAACCAAACTTGGCGACCTGCTGCTAGAGCGCCTCCTATAGCAAACAATAGCCCGATACTTGCATAAATGAGTGAACCCATTCGCTTAGGGTTATGCCAAGTTGCTAACAGAAAAATGACGGCAATTACCATTAATGAGTACCGTTGCACTAAACAAAGCGGGCAAGGTTGCAAACCGCCACCGTATTGAAAACAATATGATGTTGTCAGCAATCCGATAGCAAGTAAAGTGATGCCTAAACTGGAGTTACGCATGCTTAATAATCTTTTACTCATACCTAAAATGCATCCTAGCCACGTCAATAATTCTCATTCTAAAAGAATGCTTGCCCATAATCGAGGGGTGGCAAATTTAAATAGGCGGCAATGCTTTGGCCAATGTCAGCAAATGTGTCGCGTTTATTAATAAAACCAGGCGTAAGAGAAGCGCCATAAGCTAAAATGGGAATATATTCACGGGTATGATCGGAGCCTGGCCAAGTGGGATCGCAACCATGGTCGGCAGTAATAATAACAATATCTCCAGTTTGCAGCCGTGCTTGTAATTCTGGCAAACGTGCATCGAAAGCTTCTAACGCCGCGGCATATCCTGCCACATCACGCCTATGACCATACAACGTATCAAAGTCCACAAAATTGGTAAAAATTAATGTGCGATCACCGGCGTTTATTAAAGCCTGTAAGGTTGCGTCAAATAATGCTGCGTTACCCGTGGTGTGTACCGTTTGGGTAATACCGCGTTGGGCAAAAATATCAGCAGTTTTGCCAATTGCGATAACCTGACCACTTGAGGCTACTAAACGATCTAGCAAAGTTGGAGCGGGTGGCGGAATGGCATAATCACGACGATTCCCGGTGCGATAAAAATGCCCAATTGTCCCTAGAAATGGGCGAGCAATGACACGGCCGATATGATAGGGGTCTACTAATTTACGAGCTATTTCACAAAGATTGTATAAGCGCTGTAACCCAAAACTTTCTTCATGGACGGCGATTTGGAAAACACTATCGGCAGAGGTATAAACAATGGGCTTACCGGTTTTGAGATGTTCTGCCCCAAGTTCTTCAATAATTTGTGTGCCCGACGCATGGCAATTACCTAACACCCCTGGTAATTGGCCTTGCTGAATAAGAGCTGCGAGTAATTCCGTAGGGAAACTAGGGTAATCAGGCGGAAAATAACCCCACTCAAATAATACTGGCACTCCAGCGATTTCCCAATGACCGCTGGGTGTATCTTTACCGCGGCTTAATTCCTCAGCAAAACCATATTTTGCGAGAATGGGATTTACTGTCTCTAAACCAACAATGGCTTTACCACGACACGCATCGCCAGCCGCGACTAAACCCCATTGTGCAAGATGAGGAATATGTAATGCTCCTTTGCGCAAATTAGCTTTATCAGCTTTTCCTAAAGCGCACTGAGTGGCGATATGACCAAAAGTATCAGCACCTGCATCACCGTATTGGTCAGCATCTGCCGTCGCACCTATGCCAAAAGAATCCAGCAATAACACAATAACCCGTCGCATGATATATAGACCTTTTCATATCTTTTGAGTTTGGGTGTAAACTATCTCGTGTATTGCTCCTTGGAACATCCGTGTACTCTCCCGCTATCCTCTTGGAAGCTAGTCGCAATACACGAGATAGTCTACACCCAATCTTCCTTAGGAGTGCTCGTTTGAGAAAAATATTTGCAATAGGTATTTTTATTACAATTTGTTTTAGCATGGTAAATTCTGCCGCTCAAAGTAGAAGTGTCGAGCAGGAACTCAATCAAATCGTTTTAAAATCCATGGAACAATATCATGTGCCGGCAGTAAGTTTGGCCATTATTGACCATCATCGTCTCGTTTATGCCCATGCTTATTCGATTGAACCTGATTTAAAGGTTAATAATAAATCACTATTCCAAGCAGCCTCATTATCTAAAAGTGTTACCGCCTTTGGCGCATTATTATTAGTAGACCAAGAAAAAATTTCTTTGGATAAAAATGTTAATGATTATCTACGAAGTTGGAAAGTAACAGAAAATGCATACACCAAAAAAAGCAAAGTTACTTTGCGTCATCTATTAGATATGACATCTGGACTTTCAGTTTCTGGCTTTGCGGGCAATGAGATTAACGACAAACTACCTACGCTACAGCAAATTTTAAACGGTGAGCGACCAGCGAGTAATGAACCGGTCAAAGTATTTTTTACCCCGGGAAGCAAATATTTTTATTCAGGTGGTAGCTACGAAGTTGTGCAGCAATTAATAGAAGATGTATCTCACGCTACTTTTGCTAATTTCATGGATGAAAACGTATTTGAGCCACTAGGTATGCGCAATAGCCATTTTATTTCAGTTTTACCCAAGTATTTGCAAAACTACGCAGTGCCCGGTTTTCTAAAAGAAGGAAATAGGATTCCTGGTAATTGGAAAATCATTGCAGCTTTAGCGGCAGGTGGGATGTGGACTACACCCACTGATTTAACAAAATTTGTTCTTAATGTGATGAAATCATATCATGGAAAAACCAGTGGTTTATTATCCAAAAACCTTGCCCGGACAATGTTAACTCGTCAGGAAAATACGGATTTTGGTTTAGGGGTGATTGTTGATGGTTGCAATAAAAATTTAAATTTTAGAAAAGAAGGGCATAATCTTGGTTTTTACAATTGGTTGATTGTTTTTCCTAATACGGGCCAGGGAGCAGTTGTCATGACTAACTCGGAGAATGGTGTGCCAGTAATACAAGCGATTATCAAAAGAATTGCGCAATTCTATAAGTGGCCTACGCATTACCCATTAGTAGATGAATCGGAGCAAATTCCCGAAAGTATGCGATGCCCTGATCGTTATTTCCCACGATCAGCAGTTTTTAATCAATATTGAGATAGAAAGAGTTATCCATGCGCCTTTTATAACTCTTTAAGATGTAACGCCAATTCACGTTCTCTGAGTTTGGTGTAATCTTTTTCTACATGCTGAGTAATTAAACTGAGAACATTATGATCGCAGTATTTATTGAGCAAGCCATGAAAATGCGGAGGCGCAATCAGAATGAGCTTATGATAAAGATTATGTACTCGCCCCGTGTTTAGTTCTTCAGCCAATTGCTGAGCAAAACGTTCAACTTCAACTTCTTTGGGGTCTGTGCGATCAGAATAGGCTCCATGTCCACTCGTGCCACTCTTGCCTTGAAACTGATAACGCCCTGGTTTATCGCTAGTCAATTCAAAATCGCGTTCGCGGCTTGCTGGATGATTGAATTCTTTGAGGAATTGCCAACTTTTACCATCGCCGAGTTTATGAGTAGAAAATAATCGTGCTTCGCTGGCGTTGGCAACTAAAATCCAGTGCGTATTTAGCATAAAAACTCCTGTTTTTGATGAATTTATAAGAGATGTTCTAATCCATAAACCAATTGCTTTAATTCCAACACTTTTTTACAAGCAAGTAACACCCCAGGCATAAAAGCCTCACGATGTAATGTATTGTGGGAAATGCGTAAAGTTTCGCCGGGACTGCCAAATATTACTTCTTGTGCGGCAAGAATACCGGGTAAACGAACTGAATGGATAGGAATCCCAAAATGTTGGGCGCCACGTGCCAACGAAGGCATTTCGGTATCGGCAACAGTAAAGGCAGTGGAGCGGTGTTGAACAATCATTTCCGCAGTTTTAATTGCTGTTCCCGAAGGAGCATCTTTTTTCTTTTCATGATGTAATTCAATGATTTCAACGGGTGTGAAATAACGTGCAACGTGTTGTGCTAACTGCATCATGAGTATGCCACCTAACGAAAAATTGGGTGCAATAATGCCGCCTAATTTTTTTTTCGCACAGAGTGTTTGCAGTTCTAAAATTTGATCTGCTGAAAGGCCAGTGGTACCAATTACTGGGTGTGCTTGAGCTTCGATAATGATTCGCGTATTGGCATAAGCAGCATCCGGTCGGGTGAAATCAACCACGACTTGGGCTTTTGAAGTGCGAATGCCTGAAGCCAAGTCATCTTCACGCCCTGTTTTGCCGACTAATTGAAAGTCAGCATTATTTTCAAGGGCTTTTACAACTTCTTGCCCCATTTTGCCGAAAGCACCGTTTACTAATACTCGTATGGCCACGTCAGTTTTCCTCTTGGTAGACGCAGGTTATCTAAGGGGTCTATTATACGCTATGTAAAAAAATGAGTGGAGAACAAATGAAACCGAATCAAAATGATCTTCCAAAAAACTGGCAATTTGCCACACGTACTATTCATGCTGGCCAAGAACCTGATGCAACTACCGGCGCGGTAATGCCGCCGATTTATGCCACCTCGACTTATGCCCAGCAAAGCCCTGGGGTACATCAAGGCTATGTTTATGCACGTGGACATAATCCTACTCGGCAGGCCTATGAGCGATGCTTGGCCGATTTAGAAGGTGGAACACGCGCTTTTGCGTTTGCTTCTGGCATGGCTGCGATTGCCACGCTATTGGAATTATTAGCGCCAGGCGATCATGTATTAGCGATGGATGATTTGTATGGTGGGACAGTGCGTCTGTTTGAGAACGTTCGTAAACGCTCGGCAGGATTGGAATTTAGTTACGCTGATTTTAACGATGAGACGCGATTAACAGCCGCTTTGCGGCCAAACACGCGGATGTTATGGATCGAAACGCCGACTAACCCTTTGTTGAAATTAGTGGATTTAACCAAAATTGCTCAGTTTGCTAAAAAACATCAGTTGATGACGGTAGTAGATAATACATTTGCTACGCCCTGGATTCAACGGCCGTTGCAATATGGGATTGATCTAGTAGTGCATTCAGCGACCAAATATTTGAATGGTCATTCGGATGTGATTAATGGCATTGTCGCAGTGGGAGATAATCCTGAACTCGCTGAACGGTTGCGTTATTTGCAAAATGCAGTAGGTGGTGTACCTGGACCATTTGATAGTTATTTGGTGCTGCGGGGTTTGAAAACGCTAGCAGTACGTATGGAACGTCATTGTGCGAATGCGTTGGAGCTTGCGCGATGGTTGGCGCAACACTCTAAAGTTGCGAAAGTGTATTATCCAGGGCTGCCTAGTCATCCGCAACATGCGTTAGCACAACGTCAGATGCACGCTTTTGGTGGGATGATTAGCATGGAATTAAGGGGTGATCTTGCGACGGCGCGCGGATTTTTGGAACGTTGTCGTTTATTTACTTTGGCAGAAAGTTTAGGTGGAGTGGAAAGTTTAATTGAGCATCCTGCGATTATGACGCATGCTTCTATTCCTCAAGCTGTGCGCGAAGCGCGAGGTATTAGCGATCAGTTGATCCGGCTATCAGTAGGTATTGAGGATGTTGTCGATTTGCGCGCCGATTTGCAACAGGCATTACAGGGTTAATGCATAAATGCAACGATCAAGATTTGTTTAAATATATTGAGATGTGCCAATGAATAGAGCTATAAAAATCAAGCTGATTTTGTTAACCCCTCTTCTGATTCTATTAGCTCATTATCTTGCTATGCTCCCTCACGAATATGCGCATTCTTTTATGGCATGGCTGTTGGGTTATAAAAGCAATCCATTAGCGCTTACTTATGGAGGAACAAGTTGGTTAAATTTATTGTTATTGGCTCATATGGATGAGAACGTAAATTACAGCATGATTTTTTCAGCAGGGCATGGTTATCATGTTGCGCTGATTGCTTTTGCAGGGGCTGGGATTGCAAATGGTTTAATGTTTATTTTGTCTTTGTGGTTATTAACAAAACAAAGCATAAGACAACACGCCTATTTATATTATTTCTTATTTTTGTTTAACCTCATGAATATTGGTAATCTTTATGCTTATGTGCCCATCAGAACGTTTACTACACACGGCGATGCAGTGCATTTTGAAACAGGTTTAGGAATTTCCCCTTGGTGGGTATATGCCTTTGGCGGGTATATTGTGGCATTCTTAATTTGGCATTTTTTTACCAAAACAATGATCGCAGCTTTTACCACGTTAGAAATTAAATCAACATCGTTTAGAGCAGGTTTAATGATGATTTGTGTGGCGATCTTATTTGGTTTTTTTGGTATGCCAGGGTTTTTCAATTACGGTGATATAAGTTATTTCCTGTCTGCAACATCGCTTTTAGCGATTCCTGGTTTGGTTGTTGCGTTATGGCCAACGCGAGAGTGGGTAACTTCGGCAATTAAAAACCAGCATAGTCTTGATACAGCGACGTCTATTTTTATAAAAAAATAATTGGAGAAGTTGCACTCTCTCAAACCAGAAAACCCTGTATGTTTTCTTTTCTTGACTTCTGCCAGACTCAGCGCCTCATAGAGTAACAAAACATGAGGAACTGTGTGATGACCGCTCAAAAAACAAAGAAAGAAAATCGAGTACCCG